>NZ_JBTVBB010000017.1:0-111665 GCF_058356305.1 Candidatus Culexmicrobium sp. | reverse complement strand
TAACCAAATTAACCCAACTATGATAAAGCGGCATATCCAAGTAGACAGGAACATCCCAACCAACAACACCATCAAAACCACCAGCCACCACAACCCTCCCAAACAAATCAAAAACATCACCCCTAACAATCAACTCATCAGACATAACAGAAGAAAGCAAAACCCTACCATCAAACCTTAAAAAATAATGAACACCCTTATCAACAACTTCACGAAACACACTCAAATCCAAAAGATCACTAAAAGAAACAACAACACATTCAACACCTAAATCCCCCAAAAACCCAAAACAATCCCTATCCCTCAAAGAAACCATAGGAACAACCCTAGGCAACTCAATATACTCCACATCCACCCTCCCAACACTCTCAACCCACTCCAACAAAGACCCAACCACACCATCACTCAAATCAAAAGAATAAAACCCAACCCCACACAAACCACAATTATTAACAAAATCTAAAGCAGAACCATCAACCCTACAACCAAAACCACCAGGACAAAAATAAACACCACCACTCCTACCAGCCAAACCACAAACACCAACAAAAGGACAACCATCACAAACCCTAACACAACCAACCATCAACAACAACCCTCAAAATATAAAAAATCCAAAAAACACTATAAATAAACAACCCACAAACAACACAAAAAACTTATATAACCAAACAAAAATCATAAAGACGAAACCACAAATCCATTCTACTGAGAAAAACAAACAAAAAATCAACAAAACTCACAAAAATACTGAAAAAATAAAACACAGCCCCGGTGGTGTAGCGGCCTATCATCCGGGCCTGTCGAGCCCGGGACCCGGGTTCAAATCCCGGCCGGGGCGTTAAATTTTCTTTTTATTGAATTAATTTCTGTTTGATTGGTTAACTATTTATATTCTGAATAAATCCTGAGCTGTTATCTTGTTTGATGAAATGGTTTTTCTTTGGTATTTGTTTTGCTTTGAATGTTTATTAATTACTTATGAATTGATTCATGTTCTATACATTCAATTAATCCTGTTATGTATTCAAGTGTTTTTTCTCCAAATTGTGTCACTTTTTCTCTGTCTTTGCTTCGGTATACTATTTGTATTAAATATGTCTTTTCAGCTCGGACTATTGATGGGAGAATTTGTATGTCTAACCATTCTGTTGAATCTGGTTTTTGATTTTTTAGACGAAGTCTTAAACTGAATAGTGTGATGCCTTTAATTACATGGTTGAATTTTTTGATTATTTCTATTTTTTCTCCGATATTTGATAGGGTGTTGAGCGGATTTTGTTTAGTTTGTATTTCTGCTTCGGCTTGTATTTCATAGAAATATGGTTTTAAGTTTATTAAGAGTTTTTCTTTTATTGCGTCTTCGATAGTGATGAATTCTTTTATTGCGAGTAATGGATCTTGAGAGAAGATTCCTAAGATCTTTTTTTCACTATTGACGTCGACTATGATTTTTCCCTCTTTTTGAGCTATGTTACCTGAAAAGCCTATTCTAACGTTGTAACGTGGTGGTGGTAGTGGTTTAACAATGTTATAGCCGATTTTTTGAAGTAGGTTGCTTATTTCATGGAGGTCAAATATGGTGAAGATATTATTGTATTTACCAGCTATTCGGAAGTATTTGATGGGTGACGGGATTGCCTTCATTTTCTCACCTCTTGAATTATGATTGTCCTGAAATTGTCGTTCCAGAGGTTGTTATGGTTAATGGTTCTTCTTCCAATTTTTCTTGATTTTCTAAGGGGCTTGTAATTTCGAGAAGTATTTTTATGCTTGGTTTTGCTTCTTCAATTAAAATGTTATATCTTTCGCTTTTTCTTATGAGGCTTTTTATCATATCACCTATTTCTACTTCTATATGCTGTGTTAGTGGTTGATCATATCTACGTAGTATATTCATGAATCTTGAGGTTAGTTTTTCAAATTCTTCTTTTTCGCTTCGAATGGCATTTTCATAGATAGTTGATAGAGTGAGTTTTAATAGTTCGGTTGTTCTTGTGGCACTTTTGTCTGTTAAGAATTCAAGGATGTCTATTGGATGTTCTTCTAGAAGGAAGTTTAGAATTTTTCTTTTTGTCTTGACTTTTATTTCTTTGGCTGCTTTTTTCCAGTCGTAGAAGGTTTTTCTTTCTATTCCGATTGCTTTGCATGCGTCTTTTATGGTGCCAAACCTATTTTCGATTAGCTTAAACAACTCTATAGTGTCTCCTTTAGTTAATAATTCCGCATATTTTTCTGCTAAATATTCAGACATTTATTTCACCATTATGTGTATAGTATACTACACACATCTCTATTATACGTTATGTATATATATTTTATGCGAAAAATTAAAGGTTAACTGGAGATTACGTTGAATTTCAAAAAATGCTATTATGACTATGTGGAAGAGAGATTAGAAAATAGAATATATGGCGAAGCACTCTCAACGATTAAAGAAACCTTTAACTTACCAGTCTCTTTTCCTCTTAATTTAACAGTATTTGAATCTGAGAAGAAGATAAGTGTTCATTTTCGCTGTAGAACTTCTAGGTTGAGGGGCGGATACAATTATGTTGATAATAGTATCGTGCTGTATCATGGGGAGTATTGTAGGAAGACTGTGTTTCATGAGGTTTTGCATGCTTTATCCTTTTTTGCTTATAGTAGGCTTCCTGAGCTTTATGACGAGCTTCAACCTTTAATTGAGGGATTAACTGAGTTTTTGACTGGTTATGTTTTGTATAGGAATTTTAGTGTTTGTTATGATGAGTGGCTTAGGTGTAGATTTAAAGTTTGTTGTATTTCGTATAGAAGTGAGACTCGTCTTTTTGGGGCATTAGCAAGATTTGTAAGTATAGGCGAATTGGCTAACTTGTATTTGTGGAGATCTGGAGTTGATTGGTTTGAAGAGTATCATGAATTTCTAGCTAAGTATAATATTGAAGAGGTGTTATTTATTGGAAAGAGAAAAATACCCATGGAAGTGAGATTTTACATTGCTTTGCATAAAGCGTTTGGCTCTGAAATATTTGAACTAGCGAAGCAGGCACCATTAAGTGTTTGTTTAGATTATTCTCAGATGAAATTATAGGTATTGTCGAAAATAATTGGTGTTTACAGTTTTTGAATTTGGCTTTTACTTTGCTTTAAGTGATATTGCTGGATTCTTTGTGTGTATTGCTGGGTTATCATTCTTATTTTCTTTGATATTATGATTAGTCCTTTGGTTATTTTGTCTTGGTTTTAGAGTTTTCTATAGTAGTGTTTTTATGTTCTCTGGGGTGGTTGGTTTTGCTCTTATTACTGTTACTGTAAAGTCTCTTTTGGAGTAATATGTATAGGTGAAGTCTAGGTCTAGTGTGATGATTATTCTTTTTCATTTTTGCAAGGTTTATTATTTCTTCGTTTTGAAGCACCTTTTAGATTTACTTGGGATGTTCTAACTGTGTTGAAATCTTTCTCCTTAACCATTTAACTATGCTTATTGGAATGTTTTCATCTATGAGAGGTTTGGCATTTGTTATGCCTCTAATGGGAGTATTATTTCCTGTTCTAATAGTTTAAATGTGTATTGGAGTGTTGCTCTTATGTCTTCTTCGGTTAGTTCTGGGTATTCTTTTAGGATGTCTTTCATGTTATTCCTGCGGCTAGGAGTTCAAGTATAAGGTAGATTGGAATTCTCGTTCCTTTGATTACTGGTTTTCCTCTTAGTATTTATGGGTTGACTGTTATTTTCTCCATAGTTATAACCATTATTATTTCAGTCTGACAGCTATTAGAGTAAACTCTCTTAAGTTAATGTATATTTGTTTAGTTTTTATTGTTTTCGTAAACTTTATTTTTGTATACGTTTATTTGTTTACTGATGTCTGCTGTTATTAGTGTTAGGGTTAGACGTGAGTTGAAGGAGGAGGCTGAGCGGCTGGGTATTAATTTACGTGAAGTGGTGGAGAAGGCTTTGGAGGAGGAGGTTGAGCGTAGGAGGAGGCTTGAGTTTTTAGAGGCTGTTAGAGCTGTTTTGGATGGTATGAAGCGTGTTTCTGAGGAGGAGTTTGTGAGGGTGATTAGAGAGTGGAGGAGAAGGAGGAGTTAGGTTTTCTTTTTGATGCTTCAGCTTTATATCCTCTTTTTAAACGTCTTGGTGGTCGTGTTTATGATTTTATTGATGTGATTTCAATTTTAGATTTGACTAAATATGAGGTTTGTAATGCTGTTTGGGTTGAGGTTAGACGTGGCTTGATTTCTGATTGGAGGAGTGTTGTTGAGGGTTGGGCTAAAATTTTCAGTAGGCTTAAAGCTTACGTTGTGGATGATGTTGTCGGTGTTGAGGAGCTTGCTGTGAAGTTGGATGTTACTTTTTATGATGCTTCATATATTTTTGTTGCTGATAGGTTGGGTTTAGTTTTGGTTAGTGAGGATGGGATGATGAGGGAGAAGGCTTCTTCTATTGGTGTCAAGATTCTCTCGTTAGAGGGTTTTATTGAGGGGATTGTTGGAGTATAATTTAATTTTTAACTACCTTTCTAATTCCATTTACACCGAATTTATTAACCATCCATTTGAAATGAGCCTTAGCTTTACTTACATTAGTCCAATTGTCTCTGTAAATTTCTACCATATCCTTCATGAAATTGAGGGCTTCATCTATTCCTATAAATACGTTCATTGATTTAGTTAGCATGAGATTCAATATGCTATTCTTTTAGTTCTAGGGGTTAAGAGTGTTTCTAGTTGGGTTTCTAATATAGCTGTTTCAGGTGATTTTGGATGAGGAGTTGGCTTTTAGTGATATTCTTCGAAAATATTTTGAGATTCTGGATATGAATGAGACCTTTAAAATTATTGGGAAGGATAAGCTTTCATAGAATTTAACCTTCACTTTTATTTCTTTTGAGGATTAATTGTTGATGGTTAAGTGAGGCTTAACGCTTTGGATGTACTGTTTTATTTAACCTTTGTTTTTAGTGGATGTTATTGATGTTTTATTTTGTTTAGCTTATTCTTTTCATTAGTGTTTTTTCATGTATTTTTATTGCTGTGGTTAGGAATATTATTGTGAAGATTGTGAGGGCTGTATAGCTTATTATTGGTGGGTAGTAGCCCTTGTTTAGTATTAATTGTCTTGTTAGGTCTGTATAGTAGGTTAGGGGTGAGAGTGAAGCTATTATTCTAGCCCATGGTGGTAGCTTTTCTATTGAGATGAAGATTCCGCTTATGAATATTAATGGGAATTTTATGAGGGATGAGATTATCATGATGGTTGCTGGTATGTCTGTTGGTGGGTATGATGATAGGAGTATGCTTAGTGCTGAGAAGCATAGTGTTGCTAGGGTTAAGCTTATGATTAGGGATATGAAGTTTATTGGATTTATGTTTAGGGTTAATGTCATGATTGTTGGTATTAGTGTTATTAGGAATCCGAAGATAAATGATGATAGCATGTCTCCCAATAGGATTGCCCATAGGGTTATTGGGCAGCATAGGAGTCTTTCAAGTGTTTTTGATCTTGTTTCCCATGGTATTATTGATGGTCCCACTGATGTTGCTGTGAAGAATGCTGTCATGCTTATTAGTTTTGATAGCATTTCGTTTATGGGTATCTCCCTCCCTATGGTGTAGGCTAGGAATAGGAAGAGTGGGAGGATTAGGCCGAATATTATTACTGGCCCCTTTGAGTAGTAGATTTTTATGTCCTTCTTGGCTATTGTGATGGAGCGTTTAACTTGTTCGAGTAGAGGATTCATTTCTCCATTACTCCTGCTCCTTTATTAACTTCATGTAGACTTCTTCTAGGGATGGCATCATGGTGTTTAGGCTTAATATTTCTAGATTGTTCTTCCTTGAGAAGTCTACTATAAACTCGACTACTTTGCCTGGAGTGTTTGTGTAGAGTCTAATTTTGTTGCCGGCATAGACAACCTTTGTCACATGCTTGTTTGTTGAGAGTTCAGTTGCTTTGATGGGCCTGTTGAATAGGACTTCAATGTATTGTAGTTCACTATATTTCATTCTGAGTTTTTCAGGTGTGTCTATGGCTGCTATTACTCCATGATTTATTATTGCTATTCTATGGCATAGCTGATTTGCCTCTTCCATGTTGTGTGTTGAGAGGAAGACTGTCTTTCCCTCTCTACCATACTGTTGAATTATTTCTCTAACTTTTCTTGCACTTTCAACGTCTAGACCTGATGTGGGTTCATCAAGGAATAGTATGTCTGGACCGTTTATCAGTGCCATGCATAGGAGGAGTCTCTGCTTCATCCCCTTTGAGAATCCTCTTACAAGTTTATTTCTAACCTTGTAGAGTTCAAGTTCTCTTAGAAGTCTAACTGCCCTTGCTGTACATTCTTCTCTGGGAATGCCGTTGAGTTCTCCGATTAGCATCAAGTTTTCCCATGCGGTTAAGTCTACATATGCATTTGATACTTCGGGGACAACTCCAATGTGTTGCTTAACCTTAACTGGCTCCTCTAGAACGTTGTAGCCTGCAACAATTGCTCTTCCCTCATCTGGCTTTAGAATTCCAGTTAGAATTCTTATGGTTGTTGTTTTTCCAGCTCCATTTGGACCTAGGAAGCCGAATATTTCTCCTTTTCTCACCTTGAAGCTTATGTGGTTTACTGCTGTTACTCCGTTGAATCTTTTAGTTAAGTTTTCAACTTCTATGGTGTAGATCATCTATAAGTCCTCTAGGAAGTTTATCTTTATTCCCTTGATTTTCAGCCTCCATACTTTTTCAGGTGCTCCTTTGCCCATCTCCCTATATTCAGCGAGCTCTATTATTCCAGCATCTCTTAGCTCTGAGAGATGGTAGTAGAGGGCTGATTTTGAAATGTCTTCACCCATATTCTTTAACGAATTGAAAATTTCATTTGTGGTTAACTTTTTATTCGCTAGTGACTTAATTATTGTCCATCTAATTGGGCAGTGGAGTGCTTTAAAGATTTTTAGAATTTCTTGGAGCTTTCTGAGAAGGAATGTTATAGAATGCGTCTTAGGTTGATTATCACGTTTATATAGGTTTTTTGTTACTTGTATTGTGGGTTTAGTTTGTCTGTTACTATTATTCTTCCTAGTGTTATTGCTAGGGAGTTGAGGAGGAGAGCTGAGGCGAGTGACATGTCCTTGGAGGAGTTTATTGCTGAGATTGCTACTGAGGATATTGATCCTAATGAGAGGGCTAGGAGGTATGTTAAGGCTGCTTTGGAGCTTTTGGATCAGGCTAGAGTTGAGCTTGATAGGGGTAATTTGAGGCAGGCTTCTGAGAAAATTTGGGGTGCATGTGCATTGGCTGTTAAGGCTTATGCCTATGCTAGGGATGGGAAGAAAATTACTTCTCATGGGGAGCTGTGGAGGTATAGTGAGGTTTTAGCTGGTGATATGGGGGATTGGATTGCATCTTCATGGGCTCACGCTAATTCTATGCATACTAACTTCTATGAGGGTTGGGCTACAAGGTGGCATGTTGAAGAGGCTTTGAAAGCTGTTGAAAAGTTGGTTAAAAAAATAGCGGAGAAGGTTGGCTGAGTTTCTGCTACTTGTATTATATGATTTTGAGTGTTGATTTCAATAGATTTATTTCAGTGTTTAGTGGATTGTTGTTGGGGTGTGGCCTGTATTAATGGTAGAGATGTAATTTAATTTATTCTTTAAATTTGGGGTGGGGTTGGATTTTATGGGTCAAGTTTTCTTTTTATTGGTTTTATATTATTTTCTTCATTTTTGAGTTGATGTTTTGATCTTATGTGCGTGGATTAGATTTATATAACACTGTTATATTTCTTATGAGAGTTGGATTTATGAGGAATTTGGAGGGGTTGTAAATTAGACATGGACATGAGATTTTGGATGTTGGAAGCTTTAAGGGGAAGAGGATAGTTGCACTTGTGGGTAGTCCTAATGTGGGTAAGAGTGCGTTATTCTATAGGTTGACTGGTAAGTATGCGTGGATTTCGAATTATCCTGGTACTACTGTGGATGTGAGTGTTGGTAGGTTGAAGTGGAGGGATGATGTTTTCGTAATTGATACTCCTGGAATGTATTCATTGTATGCTTTAACTGAGGATGAAAAAGTTGCTAGGAGGATTCTTTTCGAATTGAGGCCTGACTGTGTAGTTCATGTTGTCGATGCGAAGAATATTGATCGTTCTCTTTGGATGACTTTTCTGTTGATGATGACTGGCTTTAATGTGGTTTTGAATTTGAATGCTGTTGATGAGGCTGAGAGAATTGGCTTGAAAATTGACTTTGAAAAGTTGGAGTGTAAACTTGGAATTCCTGTAGTACCGACGATTGCAACTATGGGTGTTGGAATTAATGATTTGAAGGATGCTATTTTGAAGGTTGTTGATGGAGTTGAAGTTGAGCGTTTTCATCTGCAGTTTAAGGGTGAGTTGGAAAATGTTGTTTTGAGTATTGAATCGCTTTTAAAGGGGAGTTATCCTGTTTCTAAAAGGTTGATTGCAATTCTTTTGCTTCTTGGTGATGAAGAAATTCGAAAACTTGTTTTAGATAGAGAATCTCAAGGTGATTTGATTATAGATAGGGTGGAGGAGTTTAGGGATGTTAGGATGAGTCTTCAGCAAGCTTTAGAGTTGAAGCTTAGAGATGAAACTACTAGGATTTTGGATGATGTGGTTTATTTTGTAGAGAGTGTTGGAGGGAAAATTTCTGAAAAATTAAGTGATTTAATGGTTAATCCGATTACTGGCTCTATATTTCTGATTTTTGCTCTTTCCCTTCTATACTTGTTTGTAGGTGTGTTGGGTGCGCAGATTATTGTTGATTTTATTGAGGAGAAATTATTTGGAGAGATTATCAACCCTGTGGTTAATAGTTTTTTAATTGAGTTTTCTCCTCATCCATGGATTTATGAGCTCTTAGGTGGTGAGTATGGTATTATCACTTTAGGTTTTAGGTATGCTTTTGCAATTATACTTCCAATAGTATCACTTTTCTTCATAGCTTTCTCGATTGTGGAGGATTCAGGTTATCTTCCACGTTTAGCATTGTTGCTTGATAGATTGTTGAAGAGGATTGGTTTGAGTGGGAGGGCAATTATACCTTTAATTTTGGGTTTGGGGTGTGATACTATGGCTACTGTTGTTACTAGGACTTTGGAGACTAGAAAGGAGAGAATTCTTACAACTTTAATGCTTGCTTTAGGTGTTCCTTGCTCAGCTCAACTTGGAGTAATTTTAGGTCTTCTACCGGATTTTAAGAGTTTAATTATTTGGGTTTTTATTGTCTCGTTGATAGTTCTAACAGTATCTTACTCGGCATCTAAAGTGATTCCTGGGGGGTGCTCCTATTTTATAATGGAGCTTCCTCCCTTGAGAATTCCAAGGCCAAGTAATATTTTAATGAAGACATGGACTAGGCTTGAATGGTATCTTAAGGAAGTTATACCGCTTTTCATTTTTGCAAGTATTTTAATATGGGTTGGGAGAATTACTGGTCTTTTTGACATAGTTATTTCACTGCTATCTATACCTACAATCTTTATAGGTCTTCCTAAGGAGGCTTCAGTAGCTTTTCTATACGGATTTTTCAGGAGGGATTATGGGGCAGCTGGCTTTTATGATCTTAAACTTGCTGGGAAACTTAATGCTAGACAAACTTTAACGTCTATGGTGACGATAACTCTATTTGTGCCATGTATAGCTCAATTCTCTGTTATGGTTAAGGAGAGGGGGTGGAAAACTGCTTTATCAATCATGCTCTTCATTATTCCATTAGCCTTTATAATGGGCTATTTAGTCAATTATTTAGCATCTCTTTGGGGGTATTAGAGTTTATGCAGTGTCCATTATGTGGATTTAAATTTAAAATGGAGGAAGCTCTTCATCTATGTAGGAGTTGCCCTTTGAAATTTAAATGTAGATTGATTAAATGTCCAAACTGTGGCTATGAATTTCCAATGAGTAGTAGAATAATTGGGCAGGAGGGTTATACTTAATGGAAAAGAAGAGAAGTGAAGATGTATTGAGGGAGCTATGGATAACTCTCATGGAAAATAAAGGTGAAGTAGAGGTAAGTCAATTGGATCGTTCCATTCTTTTTGAATTGAAAGATGAGGGATATATTACAATAGAGAATGGTAGGATTCTTCTTACTGAGAAGGGTAAAGATAAAGGTAGGAAGATGGTGAGGCTTCACAGGTTAACTGAGAGACTTCTCTCAGATGTCTTGGGAATGAGTGAAGAACTATATGAAAAGGCCACTTGCAGTGTTGAACATGCAGTCACAATGGAATTGGAGGAAGCAATTTGTACTTTACTGGGGCATCCAATTATATGTCCACATGGAAAGCCTATACCGAGGGGGGAATGTTGCATTAAAAATCAAGATAAAATTGAAAGATTAGTGTATAATCTTAGTGAATTGGATCCTGGAGAGGAGGGTAGAATAAGCTACGTCTACAGTGAGAATCCTGCGTTGATGAGTAGGATGATAAGCTTGGGAATTGCGCCTGGAAGGAAGATTAGGCTCCTAAGAAAATTTCCATCTTATATTGTTCAGATTGGTAATACGCAAATAGCCTTGGATAAGGATCTTGCGAGGTCTATTAATGTTATTAAAGCTTTAAGCCATTAATTCTTAATGATTTAAAGCTCTTTATGAAATCTCTTTTAATCCTTAACTTTGGCATGTCTTAAAATATAGTTTATTGATACGCCTAGTTTCACACCTATTATGCTTAGAAGAATGCTTTTAATGGCTCTATATGCATATATTGGAAAGGTCATTGTGAAGCCTGCAAGTCCTAGAAAGTAGATTTTTGAGATCCAATAGGGAATTACTGCTATGAAAGCGGAAATTAAACCAGTTAGTAGATAGAAGATTAAACCTCTATTTTTCTTCAAGTTTACTAGTATATCGAAAATTAGTCCAGCAAGAATATATCCTAAACCAACGATGAATGCCTCAAAGATGTTTACTCTCTGGATTCTAGTTATAATTGTAGCAGTTGTAACCATGAGGGTTATTCTCCCGAAGCCTGTAACATTTTCAGCTAATATGACCATAACCATCCAGCCTACTAATCTGTTGATAGCACCGTGAAATGATATTGGTCCAATTGATATTCTACCTATGAATTTTCCTAGTGACAATTGAAGGACTATCCATAGGGCTGAAAAGATAGCTATTAGAGATATTTCCTTTGTCTTCAATTTTCCTCCCCCTACTTTTTTATTATGATTTTCCAGAGGGTGCGTTCAATTCGCTTTACATCGATTACTTTGTGTCCTCTCTTGACAACTGTTTCAGGAATAGTTTTGCAGGATGGTTGACTATCAGTGATGACTTCAAGTACTTCATCAGATTTCATTTGATCTAGAGCTCTTAAAGTGTATAGTGTTGGGAATGGACATGCATAGCCTATGATTCTTAATAGGTATTTGCCTTCTCCAATTTCCTTAAATTCAACTTCCATCGGCTAATACCTCCTCAAATAATTTTTCAACAAAATCACGGAAATTCTCGTGAGGTCCTCTCAGATATTTTCTAATGATTTCCTCAACTTCATAATTAACATTTTCAGATAACACGTTTTTTAGGAAGAGCCTTGAGATCTTAGAGGTTTTTCCACCTAGGTATATGTTGTAGGCTGGCTTGATTTCTCCATTGACTCTGACTGCAGTAGCTTGTAGACCTATTTCAGCTATCATGTGATGGGCACAACTGTTCGGGCAACCACTAATAGCTAATCTTATTTTTAATTTTTCAATTTTTGAACCGAAGGTTTTTTCTAGGTGTTCTTCAATTTCTAGGGCTTTCTTCTTAACGTTTTCTAAGGCTTTACCACAGAAATTGGTTGGACATGCTAGAGTAGTCCATCGAATCGGAGGGTGATTTAAATTAAATCCAATGCTTTTAAGTTCGTCTTGAATGGTGGACAGTTTATCTTCAGGAATGTCTATTAAGATTATTTTTTGAAGTGGTGAAACTCTTATTCTTCCACTTCCATATTTATCGGCGAGTTCAATAATTTTCCTAAATTGTTTAACCTTTAAGATTCCGGTGAAGGTTGGAATTACAATAAAGTATAATCCTTCTTGTTTTTGTGGTTGGCATCCTATATGATCGCTCCATGAAATATTTAGTTTTTCAGTGTTGAATGGCTTTAACTTTTTACCCATGTGTTCTTCAACTAACTTTCTAATTCCATTTACACCGAATTTATTAACCATCCATTTGAAACGTGCTTTAGCCTTACTTTCACGTGTCCAATAGTCTCTATAAATTTCAACCATGGTCTTCATGAAGTGAAGGGCTTCATCTACCTCTATGAATACGTTCATTGGTTTAGCTAGCATTGGAGGTCTACCTATGCCTCCGCCGATGAAAGCTGTAAAGCCATTTCCATATTTGGACTTAACAGCAACTAAACCTAGGTCGTTAATTTCAGGTCTGACACAATTTAGAGGGCAAGCTAAGACTGCTATCTTAAACTTTCTCGGTAAATCTAGGTATTCTGGCTTCCCTGTAAAGAATTCTACAGCTCTTCTAACTAGAGGTATAGTGTTGAATAGTTCTCCTTTTTGAATACCTGAAACTGGACAGGTGACAATGTTTCTAACATCGCCATATCTTGCTTCAGGGAAGGCTTGACCACACATATCCGTATTTAGATTGACTTCTTCAAGTTTAGAGAATATTTCGAGAGCATCTTCATCTTTAATCCAATGGAGTTGAATGCTATGTCTAGTGGTTACCTCCAAGTAACCTCTACCATATTTCTCTGAGAGTTCAGCTATTACTCTTGCTTGCTCTACCGTAATTTCAGCTCCTACAATTTTAATTCTTAGAAAGTGTCTTGAACCTTCTCCCCTCTCGTATCCTAGGGCATATCTTCCAACAAATCTCTCTATATCTCTAATTTTGAGTTGGATTTTTTCAACACTAATGTTATGAGATTTTTTTTGGGCTTTCATTTAAAATATCCCTCCAAATAGAATTGAGGCTATTGTTAAGGTTAGGAGAATATTGAAAGTTTGAGCAATTAAAAATATAATTAATGGCCTTACATTACTCATTGAAGTCCATTCTGAAAGCTTTGTTTCTAATCCTATACATGTAAATGCTAATGCAAAAAACCATTTCCTAAAACTTTTTGTTACACTTAGGATGCTGTTTACTTTGTCATTACCCATAAGAGGTATCATTATTGTGGAGAAAATGAGTGAGGTAGCTATGAAGCCGAGTATAAATTTTGGAAATCTATACCATACTTCAATTAACCTTGGTTTTCCACTTTTCTTTCTCTCTATATTTAAAGTCCAGTAGAGAGCGATTATAAAGGCTGCAAATCCAATGAGAACATTTTGTGAAAGCTTTACTATGACGGCGTATTTCATAGCTTCTGAGCTGAAGAGAGCGCCAGCTGCAATTACTGCAGGTGTAGTGTCTATTGTACCTCCAATCCAAGCTCCAGCTACTGCATCACTAAGTCCCATTATATGTGCTGTAAATGGCATGATTATTATCATTGGAATAGCAATCAACAGGATCATAGATACTACAAAGCTAACTTCCTTTGGGTCACCCTTAACTGCTCCTCCAGCTGCTATAGCAGCTGAAACACCACATATTGAAACTCCTGTAGACATTATATATGCTAATGACTTTTTTAACCCGAACTTTAATGCTAGGAAATAGCAGAAGTACCATACTGCTATGACAACTAGGAGAGCTTGAATTAATCCTCTAACTCCAGCTGAAATAATTTTTTGAAATAGTATTTCAGCACCAAGTAGTACTAAACCAATTTTAATATATAGTTCAGCTTGAGCAGCTTCTCTAAGTTGACTGAAAGGATTAATATTGCCAATTAATAGGCCGAATAAAAGGGCCCATATAACATATTCAAGTCCAAATTTACTTACAATTTCTTGGCGTGATATGAGGATACCTAGAAAGGAAATTGTGAATATGATGGGGAATGCAATTAAATAAGATTTCAGAGAATTACTCTTCATATTTATTATAGCTGGTAAGGTTATTAGAAATATGAATATTGCTACTGAAATTATTGAAGCTAGATTTGTTGAGCTCAATATTTCTATGGGATTTTCAGTCCATACTTTAATTTCTGGCATCCATGTTACTGCACCGTAAGATGCTAGTGCTAATATTATTCCCCCTATTATCAAAGACCACCAGTCCTCTGACAACACAATTTTCCTTGACATATAAAATCTATAACAGTGTTATATAACAGTGTTATATTTATAGATTTCTCTAGTTCTCAACTTTAGTTAATAAATCGTCATAGAATACTAGAAGGGTAGTTCTACTGACATTACATCAGGGACTTCATATACTCTTCCTTCCTCAATCTTTGGCTTATAGGTTTTCTTGATGAGTTCAACTCTCTCTTCAAGATTTGGTTGATTTCTCAGCCATTTAACATATTCATTTAAGCTGGTTTTTAGTTCTGGATATTTCCTGATTACACTTTCTTTTATTTTTTCAAGGTTGTTTAAAATGTAATCTCTATATGCAAATACACTATCAGCTGATATTACTAGTATGCGTTTGTCTTGGACTTTATTAGCTAATTTTAAAGCATATATGAAGGTCATTCCAGTTGATGGTCCTGCATATATACCGTTTTCCCAAAGTTTTATTAGTCCAGCATAGGCATCAGTATCCCCTACTGTCACTATTCTTCTATTTAGGAGGAGTGAGAATATTTCTGGACTCCATTCACAATCACCTACAACGTAGTGAACTCCTGGGATGTGGTGGGTTTTCGGTGGCTGTATTCCTATGATTTCTGCTTCATGATTATCCATGCGGTTTCCTAGACATATTCCCATGAAAGTTCCCGTACTTCCTAGGGGTACACAGATGTAATCTAGGTCCTCAATCTCCTTGATTTCTCTCCATGTCATAAAGAGGTGAGATAGAACATTTTGCCAGCTATAGTATTGGTCAATATTTACTAATTGTAGGTGATATTTCTCAGCTAAGGCTCGAGTGAAGAAAACGGTAGTTTCCCTAGGACATAAATCATATTCTTTAGATACATGAATTATGTCAACGCCTAGGGCTGTCAATATTTTTAAGTTTTCTTCAGGTATTATTGGAGGTGTAACTCCAATAATCTTTAAATCCAGTTCTAAGGCTCTTAGAGCTAATTCTCTTAGGAAATTTCCGGATGATGCGGTAATTAGTTTTTTGCCGGATCGTATATAGCCTTTTTCAAGAAGATCATGTAAAAGTAATGATGCAGGCTTACGCTTTATAGTTCTTAGAGGATCTGTAGTAAAATCTAATGGATATTCTAATTTAATTATAATTGTTGAGTCATTATCTAATTCTATTTCCTTTGAAGGTATTGGTTTGAGATCTTTGTTGTAGAGGCCTTTAACGATGTTTTCAATCATCATGATCAATCATTATAACAGTGTTATATATTTATAAAATTTCCCCTATAATTTGGGGTTTGTGCTTCTTGGATTAGGGATTAAATATGGCTTAACTTCTAATTGAAGAAGTTTTAGGGCTATTAAGAAGTTGGTTAAAATAATAGTGGGAAGTTGGTTGAGTTCTACTATTTACTTTGTGTTATTTTGAGTGTTGATTTCAATAGATTTATTCTGTGTTTAGTGGAGAGTTATTTGGGTGTGGTTTGTATGAATAGTTTTATGGGTGCTATTGGAGAGATTGTTGAATGATGCCTTGCCTTATGTTTCATTGTTGAGGGCTGGCTTAGATGTGGTTATGGGTTGTGTTGAGCTTACTGATACAGGTGAGAGTGTAATTGTTGTTAGGGATAGATTTGAGGTTGTTGAGGATTGTGTTGATCCCGACTTTAAAATATTGATGGATAGCAAAGTTTTCAAGGGCATATTTGAGGGTTGGGTGGGTGTCTTCGTGTCTTCAGCTAGGGGCAAGGCAGATGAAAGGGGATTGGTGAAGTTTGAATTGTATAGTGAGGATGAGCGTATTTTGGAGGCTTTAAAAGCCTTCTTCACCTTCTTTTTTGTTCCGGGAAGGGTTAAGGTTGAGAGGCTTACCTTGGAGTTTGCTGGATTGGCTCATGGAGCACATCCAATACATCTAGTCTACTGGGATGGCCTTCACTTAGCTTGGTATTTGATAAAAGGTGGAGATATTCTTAATAGGACCTGTGCAACGCATTCATGGCCGGAGATATTCATATTTCTGAGGGTGGAAGGGAGGGTGGTTATCGGTGATGAGGAATTCTACTTGAAAGCTAGTATGGTGACCTATATTCCTCCAAACTTTATTCATCAAATTTGGACTGAGGAGGATGTAGAGTTGATTCGGATGGTTTGGCAGGCTCGGTGAGAGTTCATTGAAGGGTTTCCTTTATGTGACTTTATAAAGCTTCATCCATTTTATTAGCCTAGTTTATGTTGTGTTGAATGATCTTGTGTTATAGTGGAGTAGCAAATTTAGTATTATGATGTGGCTAAATTTCCATCCAGACTTTATTAATTGTGTCTATGTGTAGGTGTTATGTCTATTGTGTCGTCGTCTAGTGTTATGTTTACATTTATGTGTTCTCACTTTTTTGTGATGCTGAATATAACTTTGAGTATTCCTGATGATGTTTATAGGCGTATGAAGAGGTATCCTGAGGTTAGGTGGAGTGAGGTTGCTAGGCGTGCTATTGTGGATTATTTAAGGCATATTGAGAGTGTTATTTCTAGTGATGAGCTTTTAGAGGATTTGAGCGTTTTTGGATAAACTTAGTTTGGATGATGCTGTCAAGTTTTATGAACTGCCAAGGGAGTTGGATTTGGAGGAGGCTCTCTACAATACTGGAATCTTAATTAATAAGTTTAGGCGTGGAGTTAGGGTTCTAGAGATTTTACTACTATTTTTGAATGTAATGGAGTTTCCCAAGGCTTTATAGTTTAGGAGTTTGACTTTTAAGAGTAGTGATAGACAGTTTGATTTTATTAGGAATGTTTGAAGTGATTTGAAGCTTGAGTTAATCTAAGTTTTGTTGCTTTTCATTTCGATTTATAGATCTTATTTTAGAATTGATGTGTGATGAGAGCTATTCTTTCTAATTGAAAGTAGACACTGATTTTAAATGATTTTACCTTATTTTAATTTTAAGTTGGTAGTTCTTTTCCTCTTTATTAGTTTAGTTTTTGATTAAGGTAATAAATTTAGGTTTGAATGTGAATTTTAGCTTGTATGAGGTTTAATTGGAGTTTAATTTTCACAGTTTTTTTGATTGTGCTTTTTTCTGCTAATGTTATTTTTATGTCTTTTTTGTATTGGGGGTCTAGAATTTTTATTGAAGGTCTTCAATTGGCTATGGGTAAATTGAAGGAAAGGCTTGAGCTTCTTAGAGCTATGGGTTTGCCTATAGGGTTTGTCGATGTTGACTATGAAATTGGATGTTTGATTGTTGCTTTTGAGGATATGGAACCAGCATATGTTAAGCCTGTGAGGGAGATTGTTGGCTATCATATACCTGTTTTGTTTCGTGAATTGGAGTGGAAGAAGCTTATTGTAGGTAAACCTCCAGCTTCTATTGAAAGGCTTTGTAAAGCATATAATTTACTGGTTGAGTTAGGATTTGATGGGGATTTTTATTTTAGTATAGATTTGAGAAGGGGGCTTTTGAGGGTTGGTTTGAGAGGTAACTTGACTGATGAGGTGATGGCTAGTGTTAGGAGTGTTGTTGGTTTTGATTTGCCAATCGAGTTTAGTGAGAGGGTTTGGAGGGATTGTCTCTATGTCGGTGAGCCTACATGGAATGTTGATTTGTTGAAGAATGCTTTGAAGAGGCTGAAGGGGGTTGATGATAAATTTATTCGTGATTCAATTTATGGTATGAGCTTTAAAGATGGCTTTTTAGAGATATGGCTCTGGAGGCTTAATGGAGATTATGGACTGGTTATTGATTCTATTAGGAGAATTGTTGGCTATAATGTTCCGATAAAATTCATTTTTACTTATACTTTTAAACCTAAATTACCTACTTCGGCTATTGAAGCTTTAGAGCATTTTGCTAGAGCATTAAATCTTAAGGGTATTGATTATGAATTGAATTGGCAGAGGGGGGTTGAGGCTAAGGGGACAATTTATTTATTAAAGGGTGATGAACGTATTCCCTTTATGGAGTTGACCTTCAAAAATCTCAATGGCTCTTGGATTTTGACAAGTATAAGTACGGGGAGAAGAAGTATTCCATCTCCATCAAATAAGATTAAAATTTTAGGTTACCTATTAAAGTTTAGCTTTATTCGTAAAAGTGATTGGGTTAAGGGAAGGAGTTGTCTGTCTAATATTGAGCCGATAATTAAAAATTTGGGTGAAGAGGTGGCATATATTCAATCTGTTGAAGTTATTATTAGGAATTCAACTCATAGCTTCTATAAATCATATCCAAGTTCAGGTAGGATAATTAGAGCTGGACTTATAGGTCCAGGAGAGTTGGGACACCTATTTAGTGTTATGCCCCTTTCAAGTTGGAGGTGTAATGAGACTAATGAGTGGATTTATCTATTCCGTGACTCTTTAAAGGGTAAAACCTTTGAGATAACTATAATTTTGAGGGATGGAACTGGAACTATTATTGCTGAGAAGACATTTACATACACATTTTCAAGTTAAATTTAAGTTTAATTTATGATAAGTGATTTTAGTTTTCTAGTCCAATTTATTTTGGTGATTGCCTTGAGTGGAGTTTTTAGGGATAGGTGTTTGAGGGCTGTTGAGTTAATGGGGGAGATGGGTGTTGTTGGCATACTTCTCTTTCCAGGTGTAAATCTCTATTATCTAACTGGTTTTATGATTGGTCTTTCTGAGCGTCCTTCTGTGGCTTTAATTCCCTCTGACGGTGAGGCTGTCTTGATTGTTCCTGAATTGGAGAAGGAGCTTAGGGGTCAGAGGCCTTGGATTGAGTGTGTGGAGGTTTGGAGGGAGTGGGAGGATCCCTTCAAGTTGATTGCAGATAATATGTGTAGGAGGGGTTTAGCTGAAGGGCGTATTGGTGTTTGTGAGATGGCTCCTTGGGGTTGGGTTAAGAGGCTTGAGAGGCTTCTTCCAGATGTAACATTTGTTGATGTTACTGATGTAATTAACTCTCTTAGGATGATTAAGAGTGGAGATGAAGTTGAGAAGATTAGGAGTGCTTGTAGGATTATAGGTAGAGCTGTTGAAGCTGGATTTGAGGTTCTTGAGGATGGGCTGAGTGAACTTGAACTTAGCTTTATAATTATGGGTGAGGTTAGGAGGCTTGGTGGACTTCCAGCCTTTTGTACAGTTTTGTTTGGTGAGAGGGCTGCTCTTCCCCATGGCTCTCCGAGTAAGCGTGAGTTGAGGAGGGGTGACGTTGTTTTAGTTGATGCTGGAGCAATAGTAGATGGATATTACTCTGATATAACTAGAACTATTGTTTTCGGTGAGCCTACAGAGAGGCAGAGGAGAATTTGGAATATTGTTTTAAGGGCGAATAGAGCTGCCTTCAGCTATGTTAGGCCTGGTGTTGCATGTGAGAGTGTTGATAGGGTTGCTAGAGAAATTATTGGGGAAGCAGGATTTGGAGAATACTTTATTCATAGATTGGGTCATGGTATTGGATTGGAGGTTCATGAGCATCCATATATTGTTAGGGGTAATAAGTTGAAGTTGAAGGAGGGAATGACCTTTACTATTGAGCCTGGCATATATATTGTTGGGGAGATTGGAGTTAGAATTGAAGACACTGTTCTTTGTACTAAAGATGGATGTGAATCATTGACTGATTTGAGGTGTTCTATAACTCTATAATGGTTTTTCATCTTATGCTATAGTGTTCTTCATAGATTTAGAGTTAAGTGGTTTTCTAATGCTACATTTAATTTTAGCTATTTGGTTGAATTATATTGTTGAGGGGGTGGGGATGTTATTTTGATTTTAGAGCTTTGTTGATAGCCTTTAATATTTCTTTTATCCTCTGTTCTTCTCCTATGAATTTTATTTTGAATTGACAGTATGGATCTCCTTTAGCTATACATTTTTCTTCGGTTACATTTACTTTTGTCTGGAATAGTTGGCTTAACCATCCTGCCAATATTCCTCTTATGAAGTGTGATTCAGGTTTGTTGGATTCCTTGAACAACTCACATTCAAATGAATTGTATATTCTTATTATAGATTCTTGATTTTCTATGTTTATTTCGTTTATCTCTACTATGCCGAGGCCTATTTGTTTTATTGACTCTTTTGCTAGTGTGATAATTTTGTTTATGTCTTTTCCTGCTATTATCCTTGTCCCTTTTTCATAGTAGCTTGTTCCAATACTGTATCCAATGAGGTATAGTAGGGTTTCTGCTGCTGATCCAAGTTGCTCTCTAATTTGCTTCATCATTCCTTCATACTCTCTTTTTAAGAGTATTATTGCTCTTTCATCGAACATGTTTAATGGGAAGAAGTGGGGGTCGCATATTAATCCTTTAAATAATGGTTTTATAAGTTTAACATCTAATATGTATGGCTTGTTTTTCATCTCGTTTATTAATTCTTCTGGCTTTATGTCTTTTCTTCTAGTGGTGTCGATATATATGAAGCCTTCTATTGGTGTATTTAGGGTTACTTGGGATATGTCGAAGCCTATTATTGAGATTTTTCTCATTGAGAAGGTGGAGAGGAGGCTTACTAATACGCCGGGTTTATCGATTGCTTTATGATCTATGGAAAAATGGAATCCTATAACATCTCTGTTTGGTAGGTGGAGGAATGTTCCAATCCTGTATATAGTTGTTGGATGTGTTTCCTTCTTCATATGCTTTCCTCTATTATTCTATATTATTTAATAACTATTAATAAATAAAAAATTATTTTATTTTTCTATTTTATGTTTTCAGCTTTAATATCTTAGCTTCCTTTGATGCTTTGGGGTTTAATGGGTAATTTAACTTTTATTTTCTCTTTTCTTCATATGGATTGTGATTGTTAGAATGTTTCGTCTAGCTTGATTAACTTTATGGTTGATGGAGTTAAGATTTTAAGAGTTTTCCCTGAAATGTTTTGTTGAGGATTATAATTTACTGTGTTTTATTTTTTAAGTGGTTGGATATTTTATATCTCTTCCTAGTTGATTTTATTAGATTGGTTTGGATGTGACTTAGATGTATTAGGTGTGAGTGTTCTGTGATTTATAATTTAATTGATTCTTGAGTTGAAATTGTATTTGAAGGTTATAATGGATTTGGTTAGCTTGTTACTGGTTTTATTTTGAATTGACAGTATGGATCTCCTTTAGCTATACATTTTTCTTCTATTGCTACTGTTTTTATTTTGAATAGTTGGCTGAACCATCCTGCTAACAGTCCTCTTATTAGGTGTGATTCACATTGGTTTGATCCTTTAAATAATTCGCATTCAAATAGTTCGTAAACTTTTATTGTTGCTTCTTTTCTTTTTTGGTCTATTTTTTCTGTTTTCATTATTCCGAAGCCTGATTGCTGGAATAATTCTTCGAATAGCCTTATTAGTTTTTCAGGTTTTCTTCCAGCTATCTTTATGTGTCCTCTTTGAAATGCATTTGCTCCCATGTCATATCCTTGTAGGTATAGTAGTGTCTTGAAGGCTGAGCCTAGTTCAAGTCTAGCTCTCTTAATTATTCCTTCATATCCTCTTTTAATGAATATTATTGCTCTTTCGCCTAGTGCATATAGTGGGAAGAAGTAGGTGTCACATATTACTCCTTTAAATATTGGCTCTATTATTTTCACATCTATTATGTATGGTCTTTCTCTTAATTCTTGAAGTAACTCTTTTGGATCTACTTGTTTCTCAGTCACATCAACATATATGAAGCCTTCGATGGGTTGATTTGGCTCTACTTGTGAGATATCGAAGCCTATTATTGATATATCGTTCATTGAGAATACTGTTAATAGATTTATTATTACTCCTGGTACATCAATTGCCTTTGGCTCTAGGGTGAAGTGGAATCCTATTATGTCTTTTTCGGGGGAGTGATAGAAGGAGTCTATTTTGTATGGTTTGTAAATTTTATTCATTTTTATCACTTTCTTTCTATTATTTACTTTATATTTTTTACAGATATAGGTTGTTGTAACTCTTGCTTTAAGTGGAGGTTTAAGGTTAAGGTTAACTGGTTTGTTGCTATTTTTTTGTATGTTTGTTTCTATGATTGTGAGTTTATTGCCTGTTTTATTTAAAATTTTAATTTCTGTTTAGCGAAATATTTATTGGTTTGATTTACTTGGTTTAAGGTTAGCTTTATAGTGTAGTGTAGGTTTGAGATTAATGGGTTTAATTGTAATTGTTTTGGGTGTTGGATATGGGTGGAAAGTTTAATATTTTTGATCATGAATTGGTTCCAGAGCATATATTGCTGTCTGAGGAGGAGAAGGAGAGGGTGCTTAGAGAGTTGGGTGTTAAGCCTAACTTGCTTCCTTTGATTAGGGCTTCTGATCCTGCTGCTAGGGCTATTGGTGCTAAGCCTGGGGATTTAATTAAGATTGTCAGGCGTAGTCCAACTGCTGGTCGCACTGTTATTTATAGATATGTTATTCCTGGTTGATGGGGGTGATTTTTTGTCGTTTAATTTGACTCATGAGGATAGATGGGTTTTAATTGAGGCTTTCTTTAGGGAGAAGGGTTTGGTTAGACAGCATTTAGATTCATTTAATGAGTTTGTTAATAGTGGTTTACAGGAGATTGTTTCTGAGCAGGGTGTTATTGAAACTGATATTCCTGGTTTAAGTATTAAGTTGGGTCCAATTGAGGTTAAGGAGCCTACTGTTAGGGAGGCTGATGGATCTGAGGAGCCTATTTATCCCATGGAGGCTAGATTGAGGAATTTGACTTATGCTGCTTCAATGTTTTTGACTATGATTCCAGTTGAGAATGGTATTGAGGGTGAGCCTGTTCGAGTTTATATTGGTAGACTTCCAATTATGGTTAAGTCTGTTAAGTGTCTTCTTCATGGCTTGAGTGAGGAGGAGTTGATTGCTAGGGGTGAGGATCCTGAGGATCCTGGTGGATACTTTATTATTAATGGTTCTGAGCGTGTTTTGGTTGCTCAGGAGGATTTAGCTGTTAATAGGATTTTGATTGATGTTGCGGGGCCTGGTTCTTCTTCTACTCATGTTGCTAAGGTTTTTTCCTCCTCTGCTGGTTATAGGGTTCCAGTTACTATTGAGCGTTCTAAGGATGGTACTCTTCATGTTTCTTTCCCATCTATTCCAGGTAAGATTCCCCTTGTAATTTTAATGCGTGCTTTAGGTTTGAAGACTGATAAGGAGATTGTTGAGGCTGTTTCAGATGACCATGAGATTCAACAGTTGTTGATTCCATCTATTGAGCAAGCTTCAGCTATTATTGAGGTTAAGGATGCATTGGATTATATTGGTAATAGAATTGCTATTGGCCAGACTAAGGAGTATCGTATTCAGCGTGCTGAGCAAGTTTTAGATAAATATTTCCTTCCCCATCTCGGTAATAGGCCTAGGGATAGAAGGAAGAAGGCGTACTTTCTCGGTCAGATGGCTGAGAAGCTTTTGGAGCTTGTTTTAGGTAGACGTAGGCCTGATGATAAGGATCACTATGCTAATAAGAGACTTAAGCTCGCTGGAGACCTTTTGATGAGCTTGTTTAGAGTTGCCTTTAGGAGTTTTTGTAGGGATGTTAAGTATCAGCTTGAAAGAGCTAGGAGTAGGGGTAGGAGAGTTAATGTAACTACTCTTGTTAGGGCTGACGTTATTACTGAGCGTTTGAGGCATGCTTTGGCTACTGGTAATTGGGTTGGTGGTAAGGCTGGTGTTAGTCAGCTATTGGATAGAACTAATTATCTTTCTACTTTGAGTCATCTTAGACGTGTTGTTTCTCCATTGAGTAGAAGTCAGCCTCACTTTGAGGCTAGAGATTTACATCCAACTCAGTGGGGTAGGCTTTGTCCAAATGAGACTCCTGAGGGGCCGAATTGTGGTTTGGTTAAGAATTTAGCTTTAATGGCTACTATATCTGTTGGTTTTGATGAGAGATTTGTGGAGCGTTTACTTTATAGACTTGGTGTTGAGCCTCTTGAGAGGGCTAGAAAAGAGAGAATTAAGGGTGCTAAGGTTTTTCTAAATGGTAGGTTGATTGGTATTCATACTGATCCTAAGGCTTTATGTATAGAAGTTAGACGTATGAGGAGGGAGGGTAGACTTTCTAGTGAAGTTAATATTGCTCATTATGAAGATGAGCATATAAATGAGGTTTATGTTAATTGCGATAGAGGTAGAGTTAGACGTCCATTAATTGTCGTTGAGGATGGTGAGATTAAGCTTACCCGTGAACATGTTGAGAAGGTTAAGCGTGGAGAGTGGAGTTGGAGTGACCTGGTTAGTGAGGGTTTAATTGAATATTTGGATGCTGAGGAGGAGGAGAACGCTTATATTGCCTTGAATCCTGAAGATGTTACTCCTGAGCATACTCACTTGGAGATTTCTCCTGCAACTATTCTCGGTATTTGTGCTTCTATTATTCCTTATGCTGAGCATAATCAATCTCCTAGAAATTCCTATGAGGCTGCTATGGCTAAGCAGGCTCTGGGTCTTTATTCAGCTAATTTTCAGTTGAGGATGGATTCTCGTTCACATATACTTCATTATCCACAAAAGCCTCTAGTTAAGACTAAGGCTATGGATGTTATTGGATATGATGAGCGTCCTGCTGGTCAAAACTTTGTGGTGGCAGTTCTATCTTATAGTGGATATAATATTGAGGATGCATTGATTCTGAATAAGTCTGCTATTGAGAGGGGTTTAGCTCATTCTTCATTCTTTAGATGCTATGAGATTGAGGAGAGAAAGTATCCTGGCGGTGAAGTTGATTTAATAGAGATTCCTCAGCCTGATGTTAGGGGTTATAGGACTGCTGAGGTTTATCAGTTTCTCGGTGAGGATGGAATTATTGAGCCTGAAATTGAGGTTTCTGGTGGATATGTACTTGTTGGTAGGACTAGTCCTCCACGATTCCTTGAGGAGTCTAGGGGTATTGGAGTTACAAGTAGGATTAGGAGGGAAACTTCTCTGAGTATGCGTCATGGGGAGAAGGGTGTTGTTGATGCTGTTATGATTACTAAGACTTCTGAGGGTGATAAGCTTGTTAAGGTTAGGGTTCGTGATTATCGTATTCCTGAGCTTGGAGATAAGTTTGCTTCAAGGCATGGTCAGAAGGGTGTTATAGGTTTAATTGTTCCACAGGAGGACATGCCTTTTACTGAGGATGGAATTATTCCAGATTTAATAATTAATCCTCATGCTATTCCCTCTAGAATGACTATTGGACAGTTAATTGAGAGTATTGCTGGTAAGGTTGCAGCCTTGGAGGGTAGATTTGTTGATGGTACTCCATTTAGTGGTGAGAAGGAGGAGGATTTAAGGGAGGCTCTTAAGAGGCTTGGATTTAAGCCTACTGGATGTGAAGTCTTATATGATGGTAGAACTGGTCAAATGCTTAAGGCTGAAGTTTTCATTGGAGTTGTTTATTATCAGAAGCTTCATCACATGGTTTCAGATAAGATTCATGCTAGAGCTAGGGGTCCAGTTCAAATTTTGACTCGTCAGCCTACTGAGGGTAGGGCTAGGGAGGGTGGTCTTCGTTTTGGTGAGATGGAGAGGGATTGTCTTATTGGTCATGGTGCAGCTTTACTTTTGAAGGAGCGTTTGCTTGATGAGTCTGATAGGACTGTTGTTTATGTTTGTGAGAATTGTGGCTTCATAGCTTATTATGATAGAGTTAGAGAGAAGTATTCGTGTAGGCTTTGTGGTGATAAGGCTAAGGTTTCACCTGTAGTTATGTCTTATGCCTTTAAGCTTTTGTTACAGGAGCTTATGAGTCTTTGTATTGCTCCTAGATTGATTTTGAGTGATAGGGTGTGATGGGGTGTGGAGTTGATGTCTGAGACTTATAAGTTGGTTAAGGCTATTAAGTTTGGAATATTGTCTCCTGAGACTATTAGGAGGATGTCTGTTACTGCTGTTATTACTGCTGATACTTATGATGAGGATGGCTGGCCTATTGATTCTGGTTTGATGGATCGTAGGCTAGGTGTTATTGAGCCTGGTCAGCGTTGTGCTACTTGTGGTAATAGGGTTGGTCAGTGTCCTGGACATTTTGGCCATATTGAATTGGCTAGACCTGTTATTCATGTTGGTTTTACTAAGCTTATTCATCAAATTTTAAGGGCTACTTGTAGGAGGTGTGGTAGACTTTTAATTTCTGAGGAGGAGATGGAGAAGAATCGTAGGCTTTTGGAGAAGTATGAGGGTGTTTGGGATGAACTTGCTAGGAAGCTGAATGAGAAGTTGTTGAAGAAGGCTATTAAGACTACTGAGTGTCCTCATTGCCATGAGAGGCAATATAAGATTAAGCTTGAGAAGCCAACTACATTTTATGAGGAGTTGAGGGAGGGTAGTATTAGGCTTACTGCTATTGAAATTAGGGCGCGTCTTGAACGTATTCCCGATGAAGATTTAGTTTTAATTGGTATTAATCCTAAGGTTGCTAGGCCTGAATGGATGGTTTTAACTGTATTGCCTGTTCCCCCAGTTAGTGTTAGACCTTCAATTACATTGGAGTCTGGTGTTAGGTCTGAGGATGACTTGACTCATAAGCTTGTTGATATTATTAGGATTAATGAGAGGTTGCGTGAGAATATTGAGGCTGGAGCTCCTCAGCTTATAATTGAAGATTTATGGGAGTTATTGCAGTATCATGTTACAACTTATTTTGATAATGAAGTTTCCGGTATTCCTCCTGCGAGGCATAGGTCTGGTAGGCCTCTTAGAACTTTAACTCAGCGGTTGAAGGGTAAGGAGGGTAGGTTTAGGAGTAATCTTTCTGGTAAGCGTGTTGACTTTTCAGCTAGAACTGTTATTTCTCCTGACCCTAATTTGAGTATTAATGAGGTTGGTGTTCCTATTGAGGTTGCTAAGATATTAACTGTTCCTGAACGTGTTACTGAGTGGAATTTAGAGGAGATGAGGAGGCTTGTTTTGAATGGGCCTTATAAGCATCCTGGCGCTAACTATATTATTCGACCTGATGGTAGACGTATTGACTTGAGGTTTCCAAAGGATTTAAAGTTGATTGCTGATGGCTTAACTCCTGGATATATTGTTGAGAGGCATTTAAAGGATGGAGATATCGTATTGTTTAATAGGCAGCCTTCATTGCATAGGATGTCTATTATGGCTCATAAGGTTAGGGTTTTACCTTATAAGACTTTTAGGTTGAATTTATGTGTTTGTCCTCCATATAATGCTGATTTTGATGGAGATGAAATGAATTTACATGTTCCTCAGAGTGAGGAGGCTAGGGCTGAGGCTAGAATATTGATGCTTGTTCAAGAACAGATTTTATCTCCACGTTATGGTGGTCCAATTATTGGTGCAATTCAAGATTATATTACTGGTGCTTTCCTATTGACTAGAAAGTCTACTTTGCTTACTAAGGAGGAGGTTTGCAGATTATTGATGGCTGCTGGATATAGAGGTAGTCTTCCTAAGCCGGCCATAACTTATCCGAAGGAGCTTTGGACTGGTAAGCAATTGGTTAGCCTATTTCTTCCTGGGGGATTCAATTATTCACTTAGGGCTAGTATCTGTGCTAAGTGTGATGAGTGTTTAAGGGAGGATTGTCCTCATGATGCATATGTAGTGGTGCGTGATGGTAAGCTTTTAGCTGGAGTTCTTGATAAGAAGTTGATTGGGGCTGGTCAGCCTGAAAGTCTTCTACATTACATTATTAAGGATTATGGTACTGATGCTGGTAGAATTTTTATTGATAATGCATTGAAGATGTTTTTAGAGTATATTGATTATACTGGTTTTACTATGAGCTTACATGATGAAGATTTACCTGAGGAGGCTAAGTATAGGATTGAGGATGTTTTAGCTGAGGCTGAAGCTAAGGTTAAAGAGTTAATTGAATCATTTAGGTCTGGTGAGTTGGAGAGGCTTCCTGGAAGAACTCTTGAGGAGACATTGGAGATGAGAATTATGGAGGTTTTAGCTGATGCTAGAGATAAGGCTGGAAGTATTGCTGCTGAGTATTTGGGCTTGGAGAATCATGCTGTTGTAATGGCTAAGACTGGTGCTAGGGGGAATATTCTCAATTTAACTCAGATGACTGCTGTTATTGGACAACAGTCAGTTCGTGGAGAGAGAATTATGAGGGGTTATAAGGATAGGACTCTTCCCCACTTTAAGCCAGGTGATATTGGAGCTAGAGCCAGAGGCTTCGTTTACTCCTCGTATAAGAGTGGTTTGAATCCACTTGAATTCTTCTTCCATGCTATGGGTGGAAGGGAAGGTCTAGTTGATACTGCTGTTAGAACTTCTCAGAGTGGTTATATGCAGAGGAGATTGATTAATGCCCTTCAAGACTTGAAGGTTGAGTATGATGGTAGTGTTAGGGCTCCTGGCGGTGTAATTGTACAGTTTAGGTATGGTGAGGATGGAATTGATCCTGCTAGGAGTGATCATGGTAAGGCTACTAGTATTGATAGGATTATTGAGAAGGTTCTGTCTAGGAGGCGGTCATAATGGATTTTCTTTCATATGATGAGGTTAATGAGAGGATAGATAGGCTTCAAAATATTCTTCCTCCATCTATTATTGATGAGTTAAAGGTGAAGTTACGTGAAGTTGAAGTTACATCTGAAGAGTTGGATGAAATTTTAAGGGAGGTTGTATTGGCTTATAAGCGCTCGCTGGTTGAGCCTGGTGAAGCTGTTGGCGTTGTGGCTGCACAGTCTATTGGTGAGCCTGGCACTCAGATGACTCTTCGAACCTTCCATTATGCAGGTGTTAGAGAGTTTAACGTGACTTTAGGTTTGCCTAGATTGATTGAGTTGGTTGATGCTAGGCGTGTTCCATCTACTCCTATGATGACTATATATTTGGATGAGGAGCATAAGTATGATGAGGAGAAGGCTAAGGATGTTGGAAGGAAGATTGAGACTACTTTAATAGAAAATGTTACTAGGAGTGTTGAAGTTGACTTGATTTCTGGCTCAATAATTTTGGATTTAGATGATGAACTCATGGAGGATAAGGGTGTAGATGTAGAGCTTATTGAGAGGGTTTTAAAGAAGCTTAAGATTGGTGAAGTTATTATTGCGGGTGAAAATAGAATTATAATTCAAACTGACTTGGTTGATTTAACTAAGCTTCAAAAGTTGAGGGATAAAATTTTGTCTTTAAAGCTTAAGGGAATTAAGGGTATTAAGCGTATTATTATTAGGAAGGAGGCTGGAGAATATGTTATCTATACTGAGGGTTCAAATTTAGCTGCAGTTTTAAAGGTTGATGGTATTGATTCCACCAGGGTTTACACTAATAATATTTATGAGATTGCAGAGGTTTTAGGTATTGAGGCTGCTAGGAATGCTATTATCAGGGAGGCTATGAAGGTTTTAGAGGAGCAAGGTTTAGATGTTGATATTCGTCATGTAATGCTTGTAGCTGACATTATGACTTTGACTGGTAGAATTAGGCAGATTGGTAGACATGGAGTGAGTGGTGAGAAGCCTAGTGTTCTTGCTAGAGCAGCCTTTGAGGTTACAACTAAGCATTTATTGGAGGCTAGTGCACGTGGAGAAGTTGATGAACTTTTAGGTGTAACTGAAAATGTTATTGTGGGTCAACCTATACCTCTTGGAACTGGATTTGTAGAGTTGCTTATGAGGAGGGGTGGGGGTAGAAGGAAAACTTAAAAAGTGTAGTGATATTTAGCGTAGTGAATGTATGTGTAGTTATGGTGTGGCTGAAACTACGTGGATATTAAATTTCACTATTTCAGGAGTTGAGTGGATGTCAATAGATATTGAGCGGGAACTAAAGATTGCCTTGAGAACTGGTAAGGTGGTTATTGGCTCTAACATTACGATTAAGAATGCTAGGCTTGGGAGGGGTAAACTGATTATTATTGCAAGTAACTGTCCTGAGGATATTAAGGGTGACATTTTATATTATTCTAGGCTTTCTAAAATTCCAGTGTATGTTTATCCTGGTTCAAGTTGGGATTTAGGTGCTATTTGTGGTAAGCCTTTTATGGTTGCTTCTCTGACGATTATTGATCCTGGTGATTCTGAAATATTATCTTTAGTTGAGGAAGGGGAGGGGTGAGCATACCCTCAATTAAGTTGACTGCAGAGGAAATGCGGTATATCTCTCTATTTGAAAGTATGACTGGTGCAGTTACTAGGGATTGTATTATTGACAATAGAGTTAATCGCTTAATTTTTATTGTTCGTAGTGGGGATATGGGGTTGGCTATTGGCAGGAGGGGAATCAATGTTAAGAGGCTTCAGAGAATGATTGGTAAGAGTATTGAGGTTGTTGAGCATGCTGATACTCCAGAAGATTTAATTAGGAATAGTCTTGCTCCTGCTAGGGTTAGGGCTATTAAGATTTCTAAGTCTCCTAATGGTAAGAGGATTGCATATGTAACTATTGAGCCTCAGGATAAGGGTATTGCTATTGGTAAGGAGGGTAAAAATATTGCTAGGGCTAGAATTTTGGCTAAAAGATATTTTGATATTGATAATGTCATTATATTGTAGATTTTAGTTTAATTTGTGTTGAGGGGAATTAATGAATTTATGTGTTTCGCTGTTGTTTAGGTGGAATTGGTATGGTTTTACATGTTTCTAAGAGGGCTTCTTTAGGTAGAGTTTTCTTTGAGGGTGACGTTATTGTTTTGGGTGGAACTACTATTGGTGATGGATGCTTTATAGGTAATAATTGTATAATTGGTTTTCCAGTTCGCAGTTCACTTAAGAATTTAATTTCTCAAGGTTGTATTGATTTTAATGTTTATGATGATTTAAGTGAGGGTGCAGTTATCGGTGTTAATTGTCTTATTCGTTCCGATTCAATTATATATGAGCGTGTAAGGATTGGTGATAATCTTGAGACTGGTCATAGGGTTTTGATTAGGGAGAATACTGTTGTTGGTGATAATGTTAGGATTGGAACTAACACTGTTATTGATGGCTCTGTTAGGATTGGTGACAATGTTAATATTCAGTCTTCAGTTTATATTCCTCCTGGATGTGTTGTGGAGGATGATGTATTTATTGGTCCTAGAGCTTGTTTGACAAATGATAGATATCCTCCTAGTAGAAGGCTTGTTGGAGTAGTTGTTAGGAGGGGTGCAGTTATTGGTGCTAATTCAACTTTGATTTCTGGTGTTACTATTGGGGAGGATGCAGTGGTTGGTGCTGGTGCTGTTGTTGTAAGGGATGTTCCAGATAGAATGGTTGTTGTTGGAGTTCCAGCTAGAATTCTCTGTTCACGTGAAGAATATGATGAGAAGAAGTTTTCTTGGGAGATGGTTGAGGAGTGATTTTATCTCATTGGTTTCTGTTTTTTACCTAGCATTAATGCTTTTAGTGATACTCCATTTACTTTGATTACTTTATATCTTACTCCTGGCAAGTCTCCGTAGGATTTGCCTAGTGGTCCACCTATTCCCTCTATTATTACTTCATCATGTTCATCAACAAAGTTTAATGCTCCGTCTCCCGGTAGGAATGCTGTTACTTGTTTGCCATTTTTTATTAATTGTACTCTCACACATTTTCTTACTGCTGAGTTTGGCTGTCTGCTTTCTACTCCTACTTTTTCAATTACTATTCCTCTTGCTTGTGGTGCCCCTTCTAGGGGGTCTGCTTTAATGTCTAGTCTGAGCATTCTACGCTTAAATTCTCTTTGACTCCACCTAAATTTCAGTCTTTTTCTTCTTAGTTTTCTTGCTGCATATAGTCCCTTTGGTGATTTTGATCCTGGCATTTCTCCACCCCATTTAGACTATCGTTCTTTCTACATTTTTCTAAATAAATTTTCCTCTAGAATTTATGATGGTTGCCCGTGCATTATATTTTTGATATTTTCGTTATTTTGATGACCTGCACGGGCTTCCCCCTCAGCCCCCTCATGTGGTTCGGTGGTTTATTGGGAGCTACATCGGCGACTACCACAGGAGCCGCCTTACGGGGAGTGCCGTCATCGGCAAAGCCTGATGGCTTACTACATGTACCAGTACATAACCTCACATATAAACTCAGTGTTTCCATAGCATCTAAAAGACCCATAGTACCCAAATAAGTGAATAGACTAGATGATTATTTTATAAAAATTTGAGGAGTTTAGGTATTTTGGCAGCGTTTAAGTAGGTCTTCCCATATTCTATCTACTCTTTCCTGTAGTTCTTCTATGACATGTCTGTTTTCTGGTTTAAATAGATGGCGGAATCTTCCTTGTGGTTTGAGATATTCTTCTACTGGTTTCTTTAGTTTTGGATTTCTTGCTATTGCTAGGCTTCTGTCTGTTAGTCTCCATTCTCCATTCTCATATTCCCATAGTGGGAAGAAGCATGTGTCAACTGCTAGTTTTGCTAGTGTAATGCTTATTTCAGATGGGGTTCTCCATCCTCTTGGGCATGGTGAGAATGCATGTATGAAGGCTGGGCCTTTAACTTCTATTCCTTTACGTGCTTTTCTCATTAAGTCTGCCCAGTGTGCTGGTGTTACTGTTGCTACATATGGTATTCTATGGGCCACCGCTATGTCTGCTATTGGTTTTTTATGCTCGGTTTTTCCTGGAATTACTGTTCCTGCTGGTGATGTAGTTGTTGCAGCTCCTAGTGGTGTTCCTCCACTTCTCTGTATTCCTGTGTTCATGTATGCTTCATTATCATATAGTACGTAGAGGAAGTCGTGTCCTCTTTCGAAGGCTCCGCTTAGAGCTTGTAATCCAATATCATAGGTTCCTCCATCTCCTGCAAAGCATATGACGTCTACATGGTTGTACTTGTATCTTCCCTTTCTTATCATTGCCTTTATTCCTGCTTCTATTCCAGCTGCTGTTGCAGCTGCATTTTCGAAGGCATTGTGTATCCATGGTAGCCGCCATGAAGTATATGGGTATATTGATGTGGAGACTTCTAGGCATCCAGTTGCATTTACTAGGATTGTTGGTCCGCGGAGGATATGCATTATCTGTCTTACTATTATTGATGCTCCACATCCTGCACATAATCTATGTCCTGGTAATAGGAGTGGCTCCTTTAAGGCTAATTCTTTAAGATTTAACTTTAAACTCATTCTCTCACCCCTATAAATTTAACAGGTCGTTCAATTCTGCCTGTTTCAAGTGTTTTCTGTAGGTCGTCATAGACTTGTTTTATTAATTCTGGGTGCATATCTCTTCCCCCTAGACCGTAGACATAGTTTATTATTAATGGTCTTGGATCCATATCATAGAAGGCTGCTCTTGTTTCTAGGAATACTGGTGCACCATAGCCTCCGAAGGGTCCACTTCTATCTAGTACTCCTATAACCTTTACGTTTTTGAGGGCTTCAATAATTTCTTCTGCGGGGAATGGCCTAAAGGTTCTTAGTCTTAATACTCCTGCCTTTACACCCTTTTTCCTTAATTGTTTTACGACGCTTCTTACTGTTCCTGCTGTTGAGCCTAATACTATGGTTGCTATTTCAGCGTCTTCTAGTCCATAGGTTTGTATGAGTCCGTCTCCATATTTTCTTCCACTTATTTTTGCATATTCTTCATTGATTATTTTTATTACTTCTCTTGCATTTTCTATGGCTTCGTGTTGCTGCATTTTATGTTCATAGTAGTAGTCGTATAGGTCTAGTGGTCCGAAGGTTAATGGTTTTTCTGGGTCTAAGATTAGGGGTGCTTTTCCTCCAAGATAGGGTATTTCTACTTCTACTGGCTTTCTTATACCTACAAATTCCTTTACTACTTCGTCTGGTAGGATCTTCACGTTTTGCATGGTATGGCTTAATAGGAAGCCGTCTAGCATTACCATTACTGGTAGCTGGACTTTGGGGTGTTCTCCTATTTTGAAGGCTTGTATTATTGTGTCGTATACTTCTTGGGCATCTTCACAGTATAGTTGTATCCAGCTTGCATCTCTACATCCCATTGAGTCTCCATGGTCGCAGTGAATGCATATTGGTCCTGATAATGCTCTGTTTACTATGGCCATTACTATTGGTAGTCTTAGGCTTGAGGCTATGTAGACTATTTCCCACATTAAGGCTAGTCCATTTGCTGCTGTTGCTGTGAATGTTCTAGCTCCTACAGCTGCTGCTCCTATACATGCACTTAATGCTGAGTGTTCAGATTCACATGCCACAAATTCTGTTTTTACTTCTCCATTAGCTACGAATTCTGAGAATTTTTCTACGATTATTGTTTGTGGTGTTATTGGATATGCTGCCACCATGTCTACATCACATTGTTTTACTGCCCATGCAACTGCTTCATCTCCATTTAATCCCATAACTTTCTGTTTTACCATCATGTCTATCACTCCAAAACCATTTCTATTGCCTTTACTGGGCATTCATTGGCACATATGCCACAGCCTTTACAGTAGTCGTAGTCTACTGACACTTTTTCTCCATCCCATTTTATTGATTCATCTGGACAGTATACCCAGCATATTAGGCATTTAATGCATTTATTTTGATCTATTATGGGTTTGAATGTTCTCCAATCTCCAGTTTTGAATTCTGTTGATAATTTCCAGCATACGCCTGATATGGGTACTTCACGCCAACCTTTAAGTTTACTCATACTTCAGCCCCCACAGTTTCCTTATAGGCTTTCTCTACTACTTTAATATTTAACTCTGCTATTTTTCCTGGGAATCTTTCTTTTAATGCCTCGTATATGCTTTCAAGCTTGACTATTCCTATTGCCTTTATTAATGCACCTAGCATTGCAGTGTTTGTTATTCCTCTTTTTAGTATTTCAACTGCAATGTCTGTTGCTTCTACTGTGTAGACTTTAAATCCCCTCCCTTTTACACCTAATTTTTCTGCTAGTTTCTCTGGTTTTTCTCTGAAGTTCACTATTATATATCCTCCACTTTTTAGTCCTTCAATTATTCTTGAGCTCAGTAGGGTTGGATCTAGAACAACTATTGCATCTGGATTGTATACATGGCAGTGTATTTCTATTGGTTTTTCACTTATTCTTGTGAATGCCATTATTGGTGCGCCCATTCTTTCTGGTCCGAAGGTTGGAAAGGATTGAACATATTTTCCTTCTTTTAATGCTGCTGAGGCTAGGAGGTTGCTTGCAGTCCAAGCGCCTTGTCCTCCTCTTCCATGCCATCTTATTTCTATCATCTCGTCCACCACAATTAGGTATTTTACGTCGTGTTAATCTATTAATGTGAACCTTAAAGTCTTTCGATTAATGGGAGCGAAAGATTTATTGATTTCCCTTGAAGTTATAGCTAAGAGTGTGTTTAGTGGCATGGGTGTGACGTGGATGAGTAGAGCTAAAATTGAAATTAAACTGTTTGGTAAGTGGTCATTTGATGATGTTGAAGTTAGGGATCCTGGTTTAAAGAGATATGTTTGTCTTAAGCCTGTTTTTCTACCTCATACTGGAGGTAGGCATGAGCATAAGCATTTTGGTAAGGCTGAGGTTCCAATTGTTGAAAGATTGATAAATAAGGTTATGAGGCCTGGTAAGAATATGGGTAAAAAGGCTTTGGCTATGAATATTGTAAAGCAGGCCTTTGAAATTATATATTTAGAGACTGGTGAAAATCCAATGCAGGTTTTAGTTAGAGCTCTTGAGAATGCAGCTCCTAGGGAGGAGACTACTAGAATTGTTTATGGTGGAATTGTCTATCATCAAGCAGTTGATATTTCTCCTATGCGTCGTCTAGATTTGGCCTTAAGATTTATTACTGAAGGTGCTAGGAAGGCTTCCTTTAGTAATCCTAAATCTATTGAGGAGTGTTTGGCTGAAGAGATTATCCTAGCTGCTAAGGGTGATTCTAGATCCTATGCTATTCAGAAGAAGGAGGAAATTGAGAGAATAGCTTTGTCTTCAAGGTAAGTTATGATAAAGTTTTTCTATAACTTTTAATATTACTAATCACAAAAACCTTAAATAGCGGGTTTAAGGATTTATTTCGCCGAGTAAGTGGGAGTGATTGAAATGTCTGAGAAGCCACATTTAAATCTTGTAGTGATTGGACATGTAGACCATGGTAAGAGCACCTTAATGGGACATGTGCTTTTCCTAACTGGGAATGTTGATGAGCGAACTATGAGGATGCTTGAAGAGGAGTCTTCAAAGATTGGTAAGGCTTCATTTAAATTTGCATGGGTCATGGATAAATTGAAGGAGGAGCGTGAACGAGGATTAACAATTGACCTAGCCTTTTGGAAGTTTGAGACACCAAAGTACTACTTCACTATTATTGATGCTCCTGGTCATCGAGACTTCGTAAAGAATATGATTACAGGTACTTCTCAGGCTGATGCTGCTATTCTTGTTGTGTCAGCTAAGAGAGGTGAGTATGAGGCTGGTATGAGTGCAGCTGGACAGACAAGGGAGCATGCCTTCCTTGCAAAGACATTAGGTGTAAATCAATTGGTTGTTGCAATTAATAAGATGGATGATCCTAGCGTGAATTGGAGTGAGGCAAGATACAAGGAAGTTAAGAATGGTGTGGCAAGATTTCTTAGAATGATTGGCTATAATGTCTCCAAGATTCATTTTATTCCAGTATCTGCATGGTATGGGGACAACTTGGTTATGAAAAGTGATAAAATGCCATGGTATGATGGACCTACACTAGTTGAAGCATTGGACATGTTTGTTCCCCCGCCAAAGCCTATTGATAAACCTTTAAGAATACCAATTCAAGATGTTTATACAATTACTGGTGTAGGAACAGTTCCTGTAGGTAGAGTTGAGACCGGAGTTTTGAAGGTTGGAGATACAGTTGTCTTTATGCCACCTAACAAGTCCGGTGAAGTGAAGTCTATTGAGATGCATCATCAAAAAATACCTAAAGCTGTTCCAGGAGACAATATTGGCTTTAACGTGAGGGGTGTTTCTAGGGTTGATATTAGACGTGGAGATGTTTGTGGACATTCAGCTAATCCACCAACTGTAGCAGAGGAATTTACAGGTAGAATATTTGTACTATATCATCCAACAGCCATTGCTGCAGGCTATACTCCAGTTATGCATATCCATACTGCTACAGTGGCAGTTAGATTTTATGAGTTGATTAAGAAGATTGATCCGAGAAGCGGAGCTACTATTGAGGAGCATCCAACCTATTTAAAGCAGGGTGAAAGTGCAATTGTTAGATTTAAACCATTAAAACCAGTATGCCTTGAAAAATATGCTGAATTCCCTCAGTTAGGCAGGTTTGCTATTAGAGACATGGGAAGAACTATTGCTGCTGGAATTGTAATGGACATTAAGGAAGCTAAAATTGGAAAGAGATAAGAGTAACTAAAAGGTGTCAACGATGGTCAGAAAAGCCAGAATACGATTAACCAGCACTGATGCATATAAGTTAAATGAGGTTTGTGAGCAGATAAAGCGTATAGCCCAGAAGACTGGAGTTAAAATTTCAGGTCCCATACCATTACCTACTAAACGCTTAGTTGTAACTACCATGAAAAGTCCATGTGGTGAAGGTACAAAGACATGGGACAAATTTGAATTAAGAATTCATAAGAGATTAATTGACATTGATGCTGATGAACGTGTGATGAGACAGATCATGCGGATACGCGTACCAGATGACGTAAAAATCGAAATAGAACTAACATAACATTAACTTCACGTATTTTCTTCTTTATTTATATTGGATTGAGGTATTCTTGTTTCTTTTAGTTAAAGTCGCCGCCTAGTAGATTTAATGAAGCGTATTGATTATCTGTTGGTCTATATTCTTCATGCTTATCTCTTTACGTTTAATGCAAAATAGATATAATTGACTGCTTAATGGTATTTGTTGAGGAGTATTTTATGGTTGAGGCAGTTTTATTCGATTTACATGGAACTTTGGCTTATGTGGAGAATCCTGTTAGTGATGTTGAGATTTCAGACTATCTTTTTAGTAGGGGTTATGAAGTTTCACCTCAACAGCTTAGGGCTGCATGGTTCTTTGTTTCAATGATCGATTATCCAAGATATGGATATAGGAGTTGGTTTTCCTATTTTTCACGTATTCTTTGGAGGCTTAGAGTTAAGGTTGATAGGGAGACGTTGACTTCAATAGTTGAGCTTCTCCAGAGTAGACCATATCAATTGTATCCTGATGCAACTGATACTGTGATTCGTGCTAAGAGAAGTGGCTTCAAAACAGCTATAGTTACTACAATAGCTTATTTCCAGTTTAAAGAGGCGATTCATCCAATTCGAAATTACTTTGACTTCATTATGACTGGGTATGAGGCTGGATGTGATAAATCCAATCCTAAAATGTATAAGCGGGTCTTAGAGGTTTTAGGTGTTAGCTCGGATGAGGCAGTTGTGATTGGTGATAGCGTTTTCATAGATGTTATTTTACCTAAAAGACTAGGTATGAAAGCTATATTGCTGAATAGAAGTAAAAGATATGTGAAATGTGAAGAAGCAGATGCTATTGTAGGTGATTTGAATCAAGCGTTGGATGTTATAGTAAATCAACTCAGTTAGATGTGTTCCATGAAGATTTATAGCGTTGAGGTTAAAGAATGATATGTGAGTATTATGTCATATTTATACTTTATAGTTTCTATTGAATTTTTGAAATAATTCTAATGATGTCACGGTTATTCATGAGTTGTATCGCTATGTTTTTCATCGCTGAAGGTTCATGATTTGTCTTCATTTTTGTAGTGGACTAATCACTCTAGGGGTTTCCTCCTCTCATTTTCTTTGAGTGAATAGCTGAAGGCTCTGAATTATTTTATTGGAAGATTGTGAGGATTTTGAGTTTTATCTTCTAAATTAGAGTTATTTTGTTTAAGTCTTTGCCTATATTTAGAGTTTCGAAAGAAGATGATTAGTATTCATTTCATTATAACAATGGTGGGCATGATGGATACTTAGATGTTGAAGAAGATACAGTTTCTTGGAAAATGTTGATGAGGTCTTTTAAGGTTTAAATTTAGAGTTCAGAGTATTTTATGTTGAGTAATGCTTTTAACTGCTCATTCAGTTCGTAGAGTACTTCATCTCCACAATCCATATGGATCTTGCTGATAGTATGCTCACATGTAATTATTAAGATACGCCGTTTAGTATTTAGTGTTACATTCACAATGTCATCTAAGTAGAAGGAAAAACCTCCCAGTTCAGAGATAAATGTGTCTAAACTCTTCTGTGATACTTGTATAATGAGTGGTTTATTTTTGGCGGCAAGTTCATCGATGTTACTGCTACTTATAACTGGTATGCCTATTATTTCTTTAGATACTTCTTTTCCTCTGTCTGTTTTTAGGTTTTCTTTAATAACGTTTAATGGTAGAAAGGCAATCCTTTTCGATGTTAGAAGAAGTAAGCCTTTACTTCTCCTTAATAGTTTCCTTTTAATTAGAGCTGGAAATATGCCGGTTAAAAGTTCGAATTCAGAATTCAATTAGGCCCACCATGTTTTAAGTTTTCCCTATTTATTCAGTAAATTCTTCAATGGTTAGCCTACAGGTTCTCGGGAACTCTAAATTTTCAAGTAATTTTATGATGGTCTCAGTGACATTTTCTCTATCAATTTCAATAGTCAGGTATCCGAAGTATTTGTTGGTTGCGGGGCGGTCTTCCAAAAAATTAACATTACATCTGTCACTTAAGAACCTTTTAACTTTAGTGTAATCTGAATCTTTGAGTTCTGGAATGTTAAGGATATATTTCCTTGGGTCATGGCTACCTATAGTCAACTGGATTCTCTGTTTCTTATCATCTTCCTCTGCGAGAATTGTGGCGAATGGGTATTGTCCCAATTTTGAGGCTGTGTCAAGCTTATCTAAGACGTAAACTAAAATTTTCATCCACTTACTTTCATACATTTCGCCTAGCTCCAAACAGTCTTAATCTTAAATGGGCGGGTATGAAATTGACACTCTCCCCGCTGAAGTGGAGGAGATTCTCTGCTTTCTGCTATGCCTCCTTTATGGCTACAAGCCTGAGGCATAGCTTCATGCAGAGTTATGGGCTGTGTCAAGGCAACTCCACCCCTCAACATATAGTCGAAGGACAATTTAGCTATATTTATTACACCATTCAAATCTGCATTATATTCTAAGTTACAATTAGGACATTTGAACAGTCCTTGACTTACTCTGATTCCTTCCTTCCCACATCTATAGCCGTTGACTGTTAAGAGACTGAAGGAACTGTATATTTGATAATGGCGCCGGGGGTGGGATTCGAACCCACGCGCCCCGTGTGGGGCACAGGCTGTCTCGTTTTTCTCAAGGCCTGCGCCTTTACCTGAGTTTTTCTCATTTAGTCCGCTCGGCCACCCCGGCCCATTATTTTTTAGCCTTTCTCTGTTTATATAATTACCTAGGGGTTTGATAATAATTTAAGTGGCTTGAGCATATTTATTCTTGGTGTTACTGTTATGGTTGGCGGTGGGTTTAGATTTCTTGATCATACTGCAGATGTACTTGTCGAGGCTTATGGCTCTGATTTGAGGGAGGCTTTTGAGAATGCTGCTAAGGCTATGTTTGAGGTTATGACTGATATTTCTACTGTTAAGCCTGTGGTTAAGAGGCGTATTAGTGTTGAGGGTGAAGATCTTCAGGCTTTGCTTTATTCTTGGCTTGAGGAGCTTCTATTCATATTTGATGTTGATTTAATTGTTTTTTCTAAGTTTGTGGTTGAGGAGATTAGGCGTATTGATGGTGGAGGCTATTTGCTTACTGGTTATGCTTGGGGTGAGAGGTTTAATCCAAGTGTTCATCCAAGGAAGACTGAGGTTAAGGCTGTTACTTATTCTCTAATGGAAATTAGGGAGAGTGCCGATGGATGTGTTATTAGGTTTGTACTTGACATTTAAATTAATTCTATGGTGATTTTCTCTGCAATTATTTTGGGTATAACGTTTTTACCTGTTTTTTCCATTTTTATTATCTTTAGTTTTTCTAGTGTTTTTAGGTCTCTATATACGTTTGTTACGTCTCTTTTCACTTTTCTCGCTAGGTCGCTTATTGACTCTACTCCCTTTGCAATTTCATTTAGTAGTTGGATTCTCTTTTCAGTTAGTATTTTTAGGAGTTCTTTTATTGGTTGGTTGAAGTTTTCTTCGTATATGTAATAGTTTTCACCTTCTTCTTCATATGCTTTGTATGCGTAGTGTAGGGTTGCCCATTTAGTGTATATTAGCCATTTCTTCTTCATGTCTTCGTTTGATTTTATTTCCATTTTCCTTACGTCGAAGCCTATGTTTTTTTCTATTTGTTTTTCCATTTCAAGTATTTCTTCTGGTGTTAGTCTTCTGGCTATTTTTATTTGCATTTCAATTATCTTTATCATTTGACTACCAAAAAGCTTTTTGCTATACATTCTATCTTAAATTGGGGATTGTTATGTCTAGGATTTCACTTAGAAAGATTGATGCATATGTTTGGGAGATTCCTAAGGGTACTAAGCATTGTATGCGTGTTCCTGGAATTATCTATGCAGATGAGCAGTTACTTCAGAAGATGAAGATGGATTTAACTTTGGAGCAGTGTGCAAATGTTGCTTGTTTGCCGGGGATTTATAAGTTTGCTATAACTTTGCCTGACGGACATCAAGGTTATGGTTTTCCCATCGGTGGAGTTGCTGCCTTGGATGCTGAGGAGGGTGTTATTAGTCCTGGTGGAGTTGGATATGACATTAATTGTGGTGTGAGGTTGATTAGAACTGATTTGAGTAGGGATGATGTTGTGAAGGTTATGCCTAAACTGCTTGATACATTGTTCAACTATATTCCTTCAGGGGTTGGTTCAACTGGTAGAATAAGGCTTTCTTCTCATCAGCTTGATGAGGTTTTGGTTGATGGGGTTCATTGGGCTATTGAGCATGGATATGGATGGGAGGGTGATGCTGAATTTTGTGAGGAGAATGGTAGGTTAAAGTATGCTGATCCAGATAAGGTTTCTAGTAGGGCTAAGGCTAGGGGTTCAAGGCAGCTTGGAACTTTGGGTAGTGGTAACCATTTCTTAGAGATTCAGTATGTTGATAAGATTTATGATCGTGAGGCTGCTAAGCGGTTTGGAATTACTCATGAGGGTCAAGTTACAGTTATGATTCATACTGGTTCCAGGGGGTTTGGCCATCAAGTATGCTCGGATTATCTTAGAGTTATGGAGAGGGCTGTTCATAAGTATGGTATAAGGATTCCTGATAGGGAGTTGGCTTGTGCCCCTGCTAAGAGTAGGGAGGCTGAAGATTACTTTGCAGCTATGTCTGCTGCATGTAACTTTGCTTGGGCTAATAGGCAGTGTATTATGCATTGGACTCGTCAAGCTTTTGAGAAGGTTTTCGACTCTTCTGCTGAGTCCCTTGGATTGAGATTGGTTTATGATGTTGCTCATAATATTGCTAAGCTTGAGGAGCATAGGATTAATGGGGAGAAGAGACAGGTTTATGTGCATCGTAAGGGTGCAACTAGGGCCTTCCCTCGGGGTCATTTGGAGATTCCAGCGAGATATAGAGATATTGGGCAGCCTGTTTTAATTCCAGGTTCTATGGGTACTGCTTCATATCTATTATTGGGTCAGCCTAAGGCTATGGAGATAAGTTTCGGTTCAACTGCTCATGGTGCTGGTAGGTTGTTGAGTAGGGCTGCTGCTAAGAGGATGTTTAGGGCTAGTGATATTAGAAGACAGTTGGAGGCTAGGGGTATTCTAGTTAGGTCTGCAAGCTTTAGGGGTGTTGTTGAAGAAGCCCCTCAAGCATATAAGGATATTGATCGTGTTGCACAGGTTTCACATAAAGTTGGAATTGCCACTTTGGTTGCAAGATTGCTTCCATTAGGTGTTACTAAAGGTTGATTTGCCTCAGATATTAAGGGGTCATCATATTTCAGTACTCGGCAAAGCAATCATCGGCAGTTAATAATGGTGAAATACACTTTAATTTATATTTTGGCTTTTTAATTTTTATTTGGTGTAAGTTTTGTCTTGGCCTCCTCCTAGAAGGCATGGTTTATTGGCTATTGGTATTCCTGCTGGCTTTCTATCTGATGTTTCTCATTTGAGGGATAAGACTGTCAAGGTTGGAGTTGTTGGTAGAGCTGCTGCTATTTTTAGGGTTAATGAGATTTTGGTTTACTTGGATAAACGTGAATTTGAGGGTGATGGTGAATTTATCTGTCAGATTCTACGTTTCATGGATACTCCTCAATATTTGAGGAGGAGGATTTTTGGAATATCTTCTTCTCTTAAGTATACTGGTCTTCTTCCCCCTCTTCGTACTCCTCCCCACACAGTTGAGTCTAAATTGGAGTTTGCTGGTAGAGATGAGTATAGGGAGGGTGTAGTTGTTAAGAGTGGTAGGCGGGGTTCTCTTGTTGATGTTGGTCTTGAAAGACTTTTCCCTATTTCTAGGCGTCTTCCAGTTGGTAGTCGCCTTGTTTTTAGGGTGATTAGACGTAGGGGTGGAGTTAGGGTTAAACCTGTTTCTAGAAGTGAAGTTGATGTTTATTGGGGTTTTGAAGTTAATTTTACTCGTAAGGGTTTGAGGAGGAGTATTTTGGATTTTAGGGCTGACTTGATTGTTGCAACTTCAAGGTATGGGGATCCTGTTTATAGGGTTTATAGAGAGCTTTCTAAGCGATTGGCTTCTTCCAAGAGGACTTTGATTTTGTTTGGTTCTCCTGATGAGGGTTTGTTTGATATAGCTAGTCGTGAGAAATTTAATTTGAGAGAGTATTGTGATTTTATAGTTAATATGGCTCCTTTTCAGGGAACTAAGACTATTAGGACTGAGGAGGCTATTTTAATTTCACTTTCCATAATAAATTTCTTGTCTTATTTACATCATTCTAACTCTAGATAGTGTAAAATATATATGCATGATTTTATGTTACTTTTCCAGCAGTTTAAGTTAAGTTGGAGGAGTTAAGCTATGGGTCATAGACGTACACATGCTCCTAGAAGGGGGTCACTTGGATTTAGACCTAGAGTTAGAGCTAAGAGTATAGTAGCTAGGATTAGGTCTTGGCCTGAGGTTGAGGGTGAAACTAGACCTTTAGCCTTTGCGGGTTATAAGGTTGCTATGACCCATGCAGTTGTAGTTGAGGATTGGCCTAGAACTCCTCTTTATGGTAAAGAGGTTGTTAAACCTGTAACTATAATTGAGGTTCCTCCACTCTATGTTTGTGCAGTTAGAGCTTATTCTAAGACTGTTAATGGATTAAAGAGTATTGGTGAAGTTTGGGTTGAATCTCCACCTAAGGATTTAGAGCGTGTTTTCACTGTTCCAGAGAAGTTTGATTTTAACTCTGCATTGGAGAAGTTGAAGTCTTCTATTGATCGTATTTCAGATTTGAGATTTATTGTTTGTTGTCAGCCAAGGAAGGCTGGTATTAGGAAGAAGAAGCCTGAAGTTTTTGAGGTTAAGATTGGTGGGGGCTCTATTGAGGAGAGATTTAATTATGCATTAAAGTTTATTGGTAGGGAGTTGTCTGTTAGGGATGTTTTTGATGAGGGTCAATTTGTTGATGTAATTTCAGTTTCTAAGGGTAAGGGTTTTCAAGGTGTTGTTAAGCGTTTTGGAATTAAAATTATGCCTAGATGGCATAAGCATAGGAAGGGTCATAGAAGAATAGGTTCTATTGGTCCTGCTCATCCAGGTACTATGTGGACTATTCCTAGGGCAGGTCAACTTGGTTTTCATCAGAGAACAGAGTATAATAAGAGGATTTTAAAGATTGGTGATTCTGGTGATGAAATTACTCCTAAGGGCGGCATTCCACATTATGGTGTTGTAAGGAGTAGCTATATTGTTCTTGAGGGTTCAGTGCCTGGTCCTCCTAAGAGACTTGTAAAGTTAAGATATCCTATTAGACCTCCAGTTAATGCTCCTACAACTAAGCCTAGAGTTCTCTATGTACATGTTTAGTGGAGGGAATATTGATGGTTGAAATGTTTAGTGGTAAGTTAGATTTACAAGTGAGGGTTTATGATTTAGAGGGTAGGCCTGTAAAGGATTTGAAGCTTCCACATGTTTTTACAACTCCTTTCCGTCCAGATTTAATTAGACGTGCCTTCATATCTTCTCTTACTGCTAGAATTCAGCCTCAGGGTAGAGATCCAATGGCTGGAAAGCGTACAACTGCTGAGAGTTGGGGTGTTGGTTATGGTATTGCTAGAGTTCCAAGGGTTAAGGGTAGTAGATATCCCAAGGCGAGTCAAGCTGCATTTATTCCTATGGCTGTGGGTGGTAGAAGGGCTCATCCACCTAAGGCTGAGAAGGTTGTTTTTGAGAGGATTAATAGGAAGGAGAAGAAGTTAGCTGTAATGTCTGCTATTGCTGCTACAGCTGATTTTAAGTTGGTTTCAAGTAGGGGGCATGTAATTGATGGTGTTCCTGAACTTCCACTTGTGGTTGTAGATGACTTGGAGAAGTTGGATAGAACTGCTTCTGTCAGAAGTTTCTTGAAGCAGTTAGGTGTTTGGAGTGACGTTGAGAGAGCGAAGAGGGGTAGGAAGATTCGTCCTGGTAAGGGTAAATTTAGAGGTAGGAAGTATAAGAAGAGGAAGGGTCCGTTAATTGTTATTGGTGAAGATAAGGGGATTGTTAGGGCTGCTAGGAATCTTCCTGGTGTTGACGTTGTTCATGCACGTGATTTAAGTGTTATTCATTTAGCTCCTGGTGGTCATGCAGGTAGACTTACTATTTGGACTGAGTCTGCTATAAGAAAGCTTGAAGAGCGATTTAAATAGTTGGAAAGATTTATGTTGTTGAGTGTTGTTTATATGGTAAGTTTAATGGTTATGAAGGGGTGTTGGAATTGACTGTTGATTTATGGAGTATAATTATTAGACCTGTAATGTCAGAGGTGGCTATTGAGAAGATTGAACGTGAAAATAAGTTAACCTTCATAGTTAACATTAAAGCTAATAAGCATATGATTAAGAGGGCTGTTGAGGAGCTCTTTGGCGTTAAAGTTGTGAAGGTTAATGTCTTGATTACTCCTCGTGGAGAGAAGAAGGCTTATGTTAAACTTGCACCTGAATTTAAGGCTTCTGATATAGCTACTCGGCTTGGAATATTGTAGTGGTGGTGAGTTATGGGTAAAAGGATTCTTGTTCAAAGGAGGGGTCGTGGAGGATCTGTATTTAGGTCTCCTTCATGGAAGAGGGTTGGTGCAGTTAGATATGCTCCTCTAAGTAAAGAGGAGATGACCTTAACTGTTCAAGGAAAGATTGTAGCTTTGCTTCATGATCCTGGTAGAGGTGCACCTGTAGCTTTAATTAAGTTTGAAGATGGCTCTAGACAGTTGATTGTTGCACCTGAGGGTGTATATGTTGGTCAGAAGGTTATGAAGGGTCCTGAAGCTCCTCTTAAAGTTGGAAATATTTTGCCTGTTGGAAAGATTCCTGAGGGTACTCTTGTATGTAATGTTGAAGCTAGGCCTGGTGATGGGGGAAAGTTTGCTAGGTCTTCTGGCTCATATATAACTATTGTTGCTCAGTCACCTAATAGAACAATTATTCGTCTTCCCTCTGGAAAGTTGAAGTCTATTGATCCTAAGTGTAGAGCTACTATTGGCATAGTTGCTGGTGGAGGTAGAACTGAAAAACCCTTCGTTAAGGCTGGAACTAAATATTATAGAGTTAAGGTGAAGGCTTGGAAGTGGCCTGTAGTTAGAGGTAAAGCAATGGTTGCAGCAAGTCATCCTCATGGTGGTGGCCATCATCCAAAGGGAAGTCCACCTGTCTCTCGTCATGCCCCACCTGGAAAGAAGGTTGGACATATAGCTGCTAGAAGAACTGGTAGGAAGAAGGGTACCCCGAGGAAGAGAAGATAGATGCGTAATGCTTATAAATTCTGTTTACTTATGTGGATGCAATTATGCGGATAGGGATCCTTAATGCCGAGAAGATTGTCTAAGAGAAGGTCTAATAAGAAGGGTCAATTAAAGAGGGCTTCTGTAAGATTAAGGGAAGGAGATGTATATACAGTCTTAGTAGAGGATATTAGTGCAAAGGGTAATGGTATAGCTAGAATAAAGGATAAAACCATATTTATCCCTGGAGCAAAAATTGGCGAGATAATTAAAGTTCGAATTAAAGCCATTAAACATAATAAAGCGCTTGGAGAAATTATTGAGAAGAAATCTACTTCAACATATGAATATTAGCGAAAAACTAAAGTTAAAGCATTTACATTCATTTTAAATGAGCGGGGGTTGCCGAGCCAGGTCAAAGGCGCAGCCCTGAGGAGTCTTCTCAGAGCGGCTGTGGCGAAGGCCTTCGTGGGTTCAAATCCCACCCCCCGCACTACTAAACTTAAACAGTATTTTATTGGCGTTTTAAAGTCTAAATGTGTCTTTTATTTGTTCCGTGTATCTCTTTAGATTCTTTTCTTTCTAACTCTTCTATATCTGGTTCTTCTTTCTCTAATTTCCTTATCATTTCTCTAGCCTTTCTTAGTACTTCTCTTTCCTCTTCATCTAATAATGTGGATACTATTTTTCGCTCTGTAATTTTTAGTGGGTTGTTGAGATCCGATATGGGCCATACTCCAATGTTTATTAATTCTTGTAAGTGGACTTCAGACCAGAGTTTTTCTATTTTATCTTTATGTATGTGTGCTAAAAGTTTAGCTTCTTGAATTAAGGCTATAGGCGGGTTTTGTAATACTACTCGTTTTATCTTAGCTTCTTAGATTTTTGTCAGAGATAGTTTTCCCTCTCTAGCTAGTTTTTGATTATGTCTATTCCTCTTTTTATGCTATTTGCTTCTACCTGTATAATCATGGGCTTTTATTAGTGAGAGGCGCATGGCGTTTAATATTACTGCTAGGGAGAGTCCCATGTCTCCTATTGCTACTGCTAGCCATAGGGTTACTAATCCTGGGAAGGTGAGTATTGCAAAGCTTCCCTTTATTGAGATTGATGCTAAGATGTTTTCTTTTACTATTTTAAGTGTCTTTTTGCTTAGTTCGATTAGGTAGGGTAGTTTTGATAGGTCGTCTTGCATTAGGGCTATGTCTGCTGTTTCTAGGGAGACGTCGCTGCCTATGGCGCCCATGGCTATTCCTACGTTTGCTTTTGCTAGGGCTGGTGCATCATTTACTCCGTCTCCAACCATGGCTACATGTCCATATTTATCTATTAATTTTTCAATCATGTGTACTTTGTCTTCTGGTAGTAGTTCTGCATGGTATTCGTCTATTCCTATTTTCTCTGCTATTGCTTTAGCTGTTCTTTTATTGTCTCCTGTTATCATTATTGTTTTTATTCCTCTCTTCTTCAGTTCACTTATGGTTATTATGGTTGTGTCTCTTATTTTGTCCATTACTGCAATTATGGCGATGATTTCTCTATTGTTTCCAAGGAAGACTACTGTTTTTCCTTCATTTTCTAGTTTTTGGGCTATTTCTTCTGGAATGGTTATTGCTATTTCTTCGAATAATTTTCTATTACCGATAAATAGTTTTTCTCCATTTATTTTTCCTGTTACTCCTTTTCCTGGTATTGCCTTGAATTCATCAACCTCTTTTAGGGTTGCCCTTATTTTTTCAGCTTCTTGTACTATGGCTTTTGCTATTGGATGTTCTGATAATGCTTCTAGGGATGCTGCTTTGATTAATATTTCTTTTTCTGAGCTTTTTAATGGTATAATGTCGGTTACTTCTAATTTTCCTTCTGTCAGTGTACCTGTTTTGTCGAAGGCAAAGACCTTTATTTTACTTATTTCTTCAATGTAGGCGCTTCCCTTTATTAGTACGCCGTTTCTTGCGGCACTTGTTATTCCTGAGACCATTGCTACTGGTGTTGATATGGCTAGTGCACATGGACATGAAACTACAAGTAGGACTAGGGCTTTATAGAACCATTCATTGAAGGTTTGTTGGAAGATTAATGGTGGTATTATTGCTACGCATACTGCTAGGAATATAACTGCTGGTGTGTAGTATTTTGAGAATTTGTCTATGAATTTTTCTGTTGGAGACTTTATTCTCTGTGCTTCCTCTACTAGTTTAACTATTTTTGAGAGTATTGTTTCAGTTGATTTCTTTGTTACTTTTATTTCTAGGAATCCTTCATTGTTTATTGTTCCTGCATAGACTTCATCTCCTATTCTTTTTGTTACTGGTATTGATTCACCTGTGATTGGAGCTTGATTGACACTTGAGATTCCCTTCAGAACTATTCCGTCTAATGGTATTTTTTCTCCTGGTCTAACAACTATTATTTCTCCTGGATTTACTTCTTCTACTGGTACTTCTATTTCTTTACCGTCTTTTTTTACTGTTGCAATTTCAGGTGCGAGTTGCATTAATGCTTCAATTGATTTTCTAGCTCGGTCTGCTGCATATTCTTCTAGGAATTCAGCTACGTAGAATAGGAATATGACTGTGGCTCCTTCTTCTCCATGACCTGTGAAGAAGCTGCCTATTGCGGCTACTGTTATTAGAAAGTCTATGCTCAATTTTCTTCTAATTATTAATGAGGATAGACCATTCTTTATGATTTCATGTCCTGATATTATGGTTGTTGCTATGAACAGTATTTCTGCTGGTATTTCAAATTTTAGTTTGAACTCAAAGATTAACCCTATTGATAGGATTATGGCTGAGGATGTTATGAGTATTATTTCTCTACTTTTCCATATGGAGGATGCTTCTCTTATATGGTCTTCTCTGCTTCTCTGGCATTTTATTTCTTCTTCATGGTGTATATACATTTTTACACCTATCTAGCTTATTGATGGAGTTTTTATGTTCACTTTCATGTTTTTCGATAGTCTTATTAATATGCTGTTAACTTTATTTTTGTTTTTAATAATTTTTATTAATTTATGCTTGTATTTTTATTATGGTGGTTCTATGCCTATTGTAAGTGTTTCTCTGACTTTTAATTTGCTTGAGAGGCTAGATAGGTTTATGAGGGAGACTGGTTATTCTAGTCGCTCTGAAGTTATTAGGGATGCTATTAGAAATTTGCTTTCAGATTATGAGTTGGCTAGAATTGAGGCTGGTAGAGTTATGGCTACAATAACTGTTGTTTCTAGGCATGATAGGCATGATGTAGATGAGAGGCTTATGCGTTTAAGGCATGAATTTGATGATATTGTTTCTTGTAATATGCATATTCATTTAGGGGTTGATTATTGTTTAGAGATTTTTATAACTGAGGGTGATGTGAGGGAGATTTTGAATTTTATTGGTAAGATTAGGGCTTTGAAGGGTGTTGGTGTGGTTAAATATATGATGTTTCCTGTTATGGTTGATGAAGAGTTCTAGTTTAGTTATATCTAGTCTTTGCTTATGTTTGATTTTTATATTTTTTAAGTTTTACTTTTATTTTTTATTCTTATATTAATTTTGACTTTGTTCTTTTATTTTCTATTGTTAAGTAAAGAGACAAAGTTTATACTATTCTGTAACGTTACCTATATCCAGCGTTAAGTAGTTGGTTTAAAATGAATAGTGTAGAGTAGGTGGATGTGGTGTCAAGAATTAGTCCTAAGTTTCTTAAGGGCACCTTCTTTATGCAGGGTGATGAAGCCTGTGCTGAGGGTGCTATTGTTGCTGGCTGTAGATTGTTTGCTGGTTATCCGATTACTCCTTCTACTGAGATTGCTGAGAGGATGGCTAGGCGTCTTCCTGAAGTTGGAGGTTTGTTTATTCAGATGGAGGATGAACTTGCCTCTATAGCCCTTGTTATTGGGGCTTCTTATGCTGGAGTTAAGGCTATGACTGCTACTAGTGGGCCTGGATTTAGTTTGATGCAGGAGAATATTGGTCTTGCTATTATGACTGAGACTCCTCTTGTAATTGTAAATGTTATGAGGGGTGGGCCGAGTACTGGTCAGCCTACTAGGGCTGGTCAAGGTGATGTAATGCAAGCTAAGTGGGGTTCTCATGGTGATTACGAGATTATTGCTTTAGCGCCTTTTTCTGTTCAAGAGATGTTTGATTTGACTATTGAAGCTTTTAACCTTGCTGAGAAGTATAGGGTTCCAGTAATGGTGCTTTCAGATGAGATTATTGGACATATGCGAGAAAAGGTTGTTTTGAAACTTCCAAGTGAAGTTAAGATAGTTAATAGGAAGAAGCCTAAAGTTCCGCCTGAAATGTTTAATCCCTTTGAACCTGATGATGATCTTGTTCCTCCTATGGCTTGTTTTGGTGAGGGATATAGAATTCATGTTACAGGTTTAACTCACACTGTTAGGGGTTATCCTAAGTCCACTGATCCTGAGGTTCATTCCAGCTTGATTCGACGGCTTTGTGATAAGATTAGATTGAATGCTGATGATATTATTCGTCTTGATGAGTATTATGTTGATGATGCTGAAGTAGTTGTTGTTGCTTATGGCACTCCTGCTAGGAGTGCTATTAGGGCTGTTAAAAATGCTAGGTCTGAGGGGTTGAGGGTTGGTTTAGTTAGATTAGTTACAGTTTGGCCTTTCCCAGCGAAGTTTTTTGCTTCTCTTTCAAGAAGGGTTAAGGCTTTTATTGTTGCTGAGATGAATTATGGGCAAATTGTTGGTGAAGTTAGAAAGTATGTGGGGGGGAAACAAGTATTTTTTGTTCCTAAGCTTGGTGGTGATCCACATACTCCTGATGAGTTACTTAGTTTAATTAGAGAGGTGTATGGAAATGTATAGTAATGCTGGTTTAAGTCATCCATTGGAGGATTTGATTAGAAGTGATAGGTTACCTCATATTTGGTGTCCTGGATGTGGTATTGGGGCTACTTTAGGGTGTTTTTTGAGGGCTGTTAAGGAATTAGAGCTTGACCCTAATAATTTAGCATTTATTTCTGGTATTGGTTGTACTGGACGGGCTGCTGGATATGTTCTTTTCGATTCCTTTCATACTACTCATGGGCGAGCTATTCCTGTTGCTATGGGAATTAAGGCTGTTCGGCCTGATTTGAATGTTGTTGTATTTAGTGGTGATGGTGATCTCTTCGCTATTGGTGGGAATCATTTTATTCATGCTGCTAGGAGGAATGTTGATTTACTGGTTGTTTGTGTTAATAACTTTAATTATGGTATGACTGGTGGTCAGCTTGGTCCAACAACTCCCTTTGGTTCGCTTACTACTACTACCCCTTATGGAAATATTGAGCATCCATTTAATTTAGCTTATTTAGCTGCAGCTGCTGGGGCAGTTTATGTTGCTAGGTGGACTGTGGCTCATCCTGTTCAGCTCATTAAATCTATTAAGAAGGGGCTGGGGAAGAAGGGGTTTGCTTTTATTGAGGTTATTGCGCCTTGTATTACGTTGTATGCAAGGTATAATCGGCTTGGCCGTCCCTTAAATGTTATTCAGAGTCTTAGACAAAATAGTGTTGTCAAAAACTTTATTGATCCATCTTTAGCTGAGATTCAAGTTGGTGGGAAAATAGTTGTTGGTGAGTTTGTTGATACAGAGAGACCTGAATTTATTTCTGAGCTTTATAGATTGATTTATGAGAAGACTGGGGTGGAACTTAGAAATTTAATTGAGGGTTTACATGGTGATTGAGTTGCGTTGGGAAATTAGGATTTCAGGTTTGGGTGGACAGGGAATATTGATGGCTGGCTATATTTTGGGTAAGGCGGCTTCACTTTTTGATAATAGGTATGCCGTACAGACAGAGTCTTATGGTCCTGAGGCTAGGGGGAGTAGAGCGAGAACTGATGTTATAATTTCAGTGGAGGAGATAGATTATCCTTATATAGGTAGTCCTGACGTTTTGATAGCTTTGTCACAGGATGCCTTCAATTATTATTATAAAACTGTTAGGGAGAATGGTGTGGTTATTGTTGATGAAGATTTAGTTAAAGTTGAAGAGGATTTAGGTGGTGTTAATGTTTATAGGGTTCCAGCAACTAGAATTGCACAAAACTTGGGAAGGAGAATTGTTGCAAATGTTGTTATGCTTGGAGCCTTTGCTGCAATAACTGGTATTGTAAGTTTTGATGCGTTGAGGAATGCTGTTTTAGATAGTGTACCTAGGGGGACTGAAGAATTAAATTTGAAGGCTCTAAAGGCTGGCTGGGATTTCGGTGTTAAATTGCGTGGAGTTGGTTAGGTTGCAGGATTTTTCACCTAGAATTATTGGTTTTCTCTGTAATTGGTGTGGGTATGCTGCTGCCGATCTCGCTGGAACCATGAGGTTGAAGTATCCTGTTAATGTTAAAATTGTTCGTGTAATGTGTACTGGACGTATTGATCCTATTCATGTTTTAAAGGCTTTAAGGTATGGTGCTAATGGCGTTATAGTGATTGGCTGTCACCCTGGTGATTGTCACTATTTGACTGGAAATGTCAGAGCTGAACGTAAAATTGCATTGTTAAAGGTTCTTCTTAATGAGTTGGGTTTGGAGGCTGAGCGATTAGAGTTTAATTATGCTTCTGCTGGTGAAGGGATTCGCTTCGCTGAGATTATAACCGGCTTTGTTGATAGGATTGTTAAGCTTGGACCTAATCACCTTAGGTGTGGTAGTCATGACTAGTAGATTTAAAGTTGCAATTACGTCTTTAACTACTTGTGCTGGATGTGAAAATGCCTTTTTAGATTCAAGTCCATTATTTCTAGATTTGATTGGCGATGTTATTGAAATTGTCTATGCACCTATAATTATGGATTCTCCTCCCCCTAAAAAAGTTGATGTAGTTTTTGTTACTGGTGCAGTTAGGACTGGAGAGGATTTAGAGAAGTTGAATGAATGGAGAGGTAAGAGTAATGTTTTAGTGGCTTTCGGTTCATGTGCTTGTTTTGGAGGATTACCTGGGCTAGCTAATCTTTTTGAGTTGAGTGAATTATTGAAGTATTCTTACTTGGAGCAGTTGAGCACTATTAATGATGAGGATATTCTTCCAAGCGATGGTGTTCCTAGTCTTTTAGATAGTATAAAGTCTTTGGATGATTATGTTAAGGTTGACTTATTTTTGCCTGGTTGTCCTCCTCCTGGCTCATTGATTGTTGATCTGCTTAAATCCTTTGTTGAGGGTAGAAAATTTTCTTTATCTAAGAAAAGTGTTTGTGATGAATGTCTATTGAATTCTGGTGAGGCAAAAGTGTTTCTAGATGTTAAGCGATGGAGTTTTGATGAAGTTGATACTGGCAAATGTTTTCTTGAGCAGGGATTTATTTGTTTAGGGCCATGTACTAGGGGGGGCTGTGAAGCTAGATGTATTAGGGCTGGTTATCCTTGTAGGGGTTGTATGGGTCCAGCTGAGAAGTGTGAGGATCAGGCTGCTAAAATGATTAGTGTATTGGCGTCTACATCTTCAATTGAGGATGTTTCGATTAATGATTTGATGAAGCTTCGTGATTTAGTTGGCTTCTTATATCGTTTTACTCTACCTGTTTCAATTCTTAAGCGTTATAGGAGGGGCAGTTGATGTGTGGTAAAACTATTTCAATAAAGCCTATAACAAGAATTGAGGGGCATGCTAAGGTTTCTATTATAGTAGATGATGAAAATAGAGTTAGGGATGCATATTTTCATGTTTTGGAGTTTAGGGGGTTTGAACGTTTTCTTCGTGGTAGGCTTGTTGAGGAGGCACCTATAATTGTGCCTAGGATATGTGGTTTATGCTCTGTTTCTCATCATTTAGCTTCTGTTAAGGCTGTTGATTCTATTTTTGGTTTGGAGGTTGATGAATGGGCTGAGAAGTTGAGGTTGATCATTCATCTCGCAGGTTTTATGCATAGTCACTTATTACATTTCTTCATACTTTATGCTCCTGATTTATTACTTCGTGATGTTCCTCCTTCTAAGAGAGGGTTTACACTGCTTATTAAGAGGTATCCTAAGCTTATTAAGCAAGTGTTGAGGATAAGGGGTTTTTCACAGCGCGTAATTGAAGTGCTTGGTGGATCTTCTGTACATCCTACAGCTGCAGTTCCAGGTGGTTTTGCTAAGCCCATTGAGAGGGATGAACGGCTAAAGTTGATTGATTTAGCTGGGAAGACTAGGAGGATATACCTAGAAGTTTTGGATTCAATTGAGGATTTAGTTAGGTCATATTTGGAGGATGTTTATGATTTTCCAACTAATTTTATGGCATTATACTCTGATTTTGACTTAGCTTTATATGATTCTTCTTCCATTAGATGTCTTTCTAGTGATGGTCGTGTTATTGACGAGTTTAAACCTGATGAATATTTTAATCATATAAATGAATTTGTTGTTCCTTGGAGTTATGCGAAGGCACCCTTTATTTCGAAGTTGGGTTTTCCAGAGGGGATATATAGGGTTGGGCCATTAGCTAGATTTAATATTGCTGGTAAAATTGATTCTGATTGGGCTTGTTCGCTTTCTGAGAGATTTGGTTTAGATGGTGGGCGTCCACTTTGTGCTTCTAAGTATTATAATGTAATTCGATTGATTGAACTTGCATATTGTATTGATAAGATTTCAGAGTTACTTGGTGATTCGTCTATTGAGTTTTCAAGGCAATTGGAGAGGAAGGTTCGTGTTGAATTTAGTGAGGGTGTTGGGGTTGTTGAGGCTCCTCGAGGTACACTTATACATCATTACTCAGTTGATAGGGATGGATTGATTACTGATGCCAACATGGTGGTTGCAACTGTTCAGAATACGCCTATAATTGGTGAGGAAATTAAATTGATTGCTTCTAAGTATATTGAGAATGGAGTTATGGGTGAAGATTTGATTTTTAGTGTTTCTAATTTAATTAGAGATTATGATCCATGTTTATCCTGTTCTGTTCATAGTGGGAACTTACCTTTACAGATTGAGATTGTTTCAATGGATGGTCGGGTTATCGCTAGGTTGCCATAAGGACTTTAAGTATTTTTTCCTTCAGTTTCTTGATGGATGGTAGGTTTGATTTGGCTCTTAAATTAGCTTTGAAATATGATTATCCTATTGATTTAGTGGAATTGTTGCTTAATTATTTTGATTTTAATCGTTTAGATTCTATTTTAAATAGTTTGAAGTCACCGTCTAGGTATTATAGTTTTAGAGTTAATACGTTGAAGATTAGTTCTGAATGTTTACTGGCTTTACTTCGGAGGAGGGGATTTGAAGTTTATTTACATCCTAAGATTGAGGAGGCATTATTGATTGAGGTTGAGGGTCCCTTTGATATCCCACTTCTTGATAAAGTTGTAATTGTAGATAAATTTGCAGCTGAAAGTGTTATGCAAGGGGCTCAATTATATGCCCCTGGTGTTATTTCTGCTTTTAATGTTTCAGTTGGTGATGAGGTGTCTGTAGTTGATGAGAGGGGTAGAGCTGTTGCCATTGGTGTTGCATTGATGGATGGATCTGATATGGTTAAGAGGAGAAGGGGGTTGGCTGTTAAGATCTCATTATCTAGATTTAGATCTATTTCTTTAAGGGAGTTGGATGAATATTCTTTCGGTTTCATTTATGAGCAGAGTATTCCTGCTATGCTTACTTCTTTAATTCTCTCTCCATCTCCAGGTGAAGTTGTTGTTGATATGTGTGCTGCTCCTGGGGGTAAGACTTCTCATATAGCTCAATTGATGGGTAATACTGGTAGGATTTATGCCTTCGATAACTCTAGAAGTAGGCTGGCTAGACTTATGGAGAATATGAGTCGACTTGGAGTTAAGAATGTTGTTGCAATTAATAGTGATTCCCGTTATATTCACTTGGATTATCCTAATTTAAGGGCTGATAGGATTTTGATTGATCCTCCCTGTTCAGCTTTAGGTGTGAGGCCTAAATTGTTTGAGAGGAAGAGTAGACGTGATGTTTTTTCTTGTATGCGTTATCAGAAGCAGTTCTTTAAGGCTGCTGTTGAGATAGTTAAGCCTGGTGGTATTATTGTTTATTCTACTTGTACCTTAACATTTGAGGAGAATGAGTTTATTGTCGATTTTGCCCTTAACAATTATCCATTGGAATTGGATGAGCAGCCTGTTTATTTAGGTTCTCCTGGGGTTAATTTTTCTAAAGGTAGTTTGCTTCAGCGTTTTTATCCTGATGTTCATGGTGTTGCTGGATATTTTATTGCTAGGTTTGTTAGGATTTAATTTTTCTTTTAAGTTTTGATCCACATATCTCACATGTTGAAATATTTCTATGTGTATAGGTTGCTCCGCAGGCTGGACAGTATATTATCCATTTTACCTTGTTTTTTATGCCAGTGGTGATTATTGGTTTATATGGTATTTTCATGTGTGATAGGATATTTTGTATGGTGAAGTCGTCTGTTATGATTATTGGTTGTAGTCCTTGGTTTTTTATGTCTAGTGCAATTGCTATTGTTTCTATGTCTGCTTCTGATAGATATCTTAGGTCTCCAGTTTTTTCTGCATTTTCTCTTACTTTTTGAATTGATTTTTCACTTGCTTTAGCTATTTTTACTTTTCCAATGTTTATTGCTGTTTCTAATATTCTTCTTGATTTATTGTCTTTTACTTCTTTTATGATTTTTTCACCTATTATGTGGCTTTTATTTGATGATGCTGGATTGTATCCATTTATTATGGCTGAGGAGTCTAGGATTAATATTTCTCTGGTTTTTCCTTTATACATTTTTTATAAGCCTCTCTCTTAATTTTTCATAGAAGCTTTTCTTTAATCTTATGAAGACTGTTTTTCTATTGCTTTTTTCTATGGTTATTTCTGATTTTATGGGGGCTTCTTTATACATTTGTCCATCTGCAACTACTAGTGCGTTTGACCCTTTCCTTCTTATCTTTACTTTTATTTTTGATGTTGCTGGTATTATTATTGGTTTTTGATAGATCTTTAGAGGGCAAACTGGAACTATGGATAGGGCGTCTAGTTCTGGGTCTATTATTGGTCCTCCAGCTGATAATGCGTATGCTGTTGATCCAGTTTTTGTTGCTATGATTACTCCGTCTGCTCTGCCTGAGAATATGGTTTCTTTATTTTTAATTACTTCTAAGTTTAATACTTTTACTGGTTTTTTTGTTATGATTGTTATTTCGTTTAGTGCATCTGCTATTTCAATGTTATTTATTTTTGCTTTTATTCTTGTGCATTTTTCCAGTTTGAATTCATTTTTTTGAATCATTTCTATTGCCTTCATTGTTTCTTCCGGGTTTATTTCTGATAGGAATCCTATTGTTCCTGCATTTATTACTAGTATTGGTGTTTCATCTTTTTTTATTAGTCTGGTTGCTCTTAATACTGTTCCGTCTCCCCCTATGATTATTATTAAGTCGACATTCATTTTCTCTATTTTTTCTTTATTTTTCTTCCATTGGATTTTTTCAGCTAACACTTCCTCTACTGTTATTTTAATGTTTGTTTGATCTAGTTTTTTAATGATTTTTCCAGCTATTTTTATTGCATTTTTAGAGTTTATGTTTGCTATTAACCCTAGGTTTCTTATATTCATTTATTCCACCGCATTTTTCTCTATTGTTAGAAACGCTATTGTAAGCTAAATACTTTTAAGTTATTTTATTTCTAATGATGTTGAGGTGTGAGATTTGAAGAGACCTGCGGAGGCTGGAAGTCTAAAGCCTGGTTCATTTATAATTTTGAATGGTGAGCCTTGTAGGATTATTAGTACTGAGAAGTCTAAGCCTGGTAAGCATGGTTCAGCTAAGGTTAGAATTGTTGCTATTGGTATTTTTGATGGTGCCAAGAGAACTTTTGTTGGTCCAGCAAGTGCTCAAGTGGAGGTGCCAATTGTTGAGAAGAGGACTGGACAGGTTATTTCGATTACTCGTCATGGTCTGCAAATAATGGATATGGAGACTTATGAAGTATTTGAATTACCTATACCAGAGGATGTGGAGATTAAGGATAGATTGGCTGCAGGGGTTGAAGTGGAGTACTGGAATATTCTTGATAGAAAGAAGATTATGCGAGTGAAATAGGTGTAATTGGTTTGAGGGGTAGGCGATTTAAGCAGGTTGAAGAGGAGGTTGAAGTTTTACTTAGGCATTTCATGGAGGATTTGAAGGTTCTCCCTAAAACTCGAGAAACATATTATGATTCAACTTTTACTAATATGGTTAGGAGGGAGCGTAGGGTTAGGGGGAAGAGTGACTTTAGAAAATTTTTCTTGGATAATGCTCCTAGGGTTGATGATCAAGGTTTTATAGTTACTGAGGCGGCTTCATGGACAAGGACTTCTAGATGATGCTTATGTTTGAGTTTAAAGGTGTTTTCGATAAGGTTAATGCTTTGCAGAGTGGTGAATTGTCCGCTGTAGAGAACTTAGAGTTTTTTATTGAGCGTATAGAGAAGTTTAATTCTAAGTTGAATGCATTTATTGATTTGAGGTTTGATGAGTCTAGACGTCAGGCTGAACTTGTCGATAAGCAGTTGAGTCGAGGTATTGTTGGTAAGCTTTCAGGTCTTTGTATTGCTGTTAAGGCTAACATTAATGTTAGGGGTTTTATTGTAAGTTGTGCTTCAAAGACTCTGTCTAATTATGTTGCTCCATATGATGCTGAGGTTATTAAACGTATTAAGCGTGAGCAGGGAGTTATTATTGGTATTACTAATATGGATGAATTTGCATGTGGCACAACTGGTTGTAGGAGTTTTTATGGTCCAACATTTAATCCTAGAGTTGAGGGTAGAGTTCCTGGTGGTTCTAGTAGTGGTTCTGCTGTTGCTGTAGCTGCTAATCTCTGTGATCTAGCTTTGGGTAGTGATACTGGTGGTAGTATTAGGGCCCCTGCATGTTGGTGTGGTATTTTTGGTTTAAAGCCTACTTATGGTTTGGTTCCTAGGCATGGTTTAATTGATTTAGCTATGTCCCTTGATCAGATTGGTCCATTTAGTAGGGATGTTTATGGTTTGGCTTTGCTTTTAGAGGTTATTGCTGGTTTTAATCCTGATGAGGTTACGACGCTTAATGTTAGATTGGATGGTTTTTCATCTAGAATTGATGGTAATATTGATGGTTTAACTATTGGTGTTGCTAAGCAGTATGAAAAGTTATGTGATTCTAAAATTTACTCTGTAGTTGAGGGTGTCCTTAATCGTTTAGAGAGGAAGTTTGATGTGGATGTTGTTGAGCTTGATTTACCGAGTATTGAGAAGGCTTTGTCTGCGTATTATATTATTGTGAGTGCAGAGTTTTATAGTGCTACGAGGAGGTTTGATGGTAGGAGGTATGGTTTTAAGATTGAGGATGTTTGTTTAGATGAGGTTTTGAGGAGGATTATTAGGGGTAGCCTTGTTACTCAGAGGGAGTTTCGTGGCCGTTATTATGAACGGGCTTTACAGGTTAGGACTATTGTTAAGGATGAGTTTTTAAATGCCTTTGAGAGGTGTGATGTTATTGTTGGTCCTACTATGCCTACTTTTCCACCTAGAATTGGTGAGGAGCTTTCACCTTTAGAGGAGTATTCACTTGATGTCTTCACTATTCCAGCTAACTTGGCTGGTATTTGTGCTGGTACTATGCCTGTTGGTTATGTGGATGGGGTGCCTGTTGGCCTTCAAATTCAAGCTCCTCATTTACATGAGCTTCTAATCTTTAATTTTATGGAGGCTATTTGTGGAGTGATATGACGTGTCTTCTATTTTAATTAAGAATTGTCGATGGATTGTTACTCAAGATGATGATCGCTCTATTCTTAGGGGTTACTCTATTTATGTTGAGGATGGATTTATCGTTGAGGTTTCTCCTAGAATTTCTGTGGAGGCTGATGTTGTAATTGATGGTAGTGAAATGATTTGTATACCTGGCTTAGTTAATTTACATACACATTCACCTATGTCTCTATTTAGGGGTTATGCAGATGATCTTCCATTGATGGAGTGGCTTGAAAATAAAATTTGGCCTGTTGAGAGGAGATTGTCTCCTCATCATTGCTATTTGGGTGCTTTGATTTCTTTTATGGAGATGGTTAGGACTGGTACGACTTTCTTTGTGGATATGTATTGGAATCCAATCGAAATAGCTAGAGCTGCTGAGGAGATTGGTTTAAAGGGTGTTGTTTCAATTGGTGTTTTAGATAATTTTAAGTCTTATTTGAGGGATTTAATGATCCGTGAGGTTGAGAAATTTATCTCTGAAGTTAAAAGATTTTCACCTAGAATTATTGGTGCTATTGGTCCTCACGCCCCTTATACTTGTTCTGAGGAATTGCTTTTAAAGTGTAGAGATATTTCTGAGAGGGAGAATTGCTTGCTCCATATTCATTTAGCAGAGACTAGGAGGGAGCAGGTTTTATTTGAGAAGAAGTTTGGTATTCGTGAAGTTGTTTTTCTTTCTGGCATTGATTTTCTTTCTTCTAGGGTTTTAGCTGCTCATTGTGTTTGGCTTTCAAAGAATGAGGTGAAATTGTTGGGTGAGAGTGGTGTTAGAGTTGCACATTGCCCTATTTCTAATATGAAGTTGGCTGTTGGTGGTGTAACTCCTCTTCCCGAGCTTGTTGAGTGTGGGGTTGTTGTTGGTCTTGGTACTGATGGTCCTGCTAGTAATAATAGTTTAGATATGTTTGAGACCATGAAGTTTTGTTCTTTGATACATAAGCATCATCGATGGGATCCTACTATTGCTCCTGCACAGTTTGTCTTGGATTTGGCTACTATTAATGGTGCCAGAGCTGTTATGCTTGAAAATACTTGTGGTAGAATAGTTGAGGGTTTTGCTGCTGATTTGGTGTTGATTAATTCTGCTGCAGTTAATATTTTGCCAAATATTTTTCAACATAGTATTGTTTCTCATTTGGTTTACTCTGTTAAGGGTTTTAATGTTTCACATGTTATTGTTGATGGTGAGTTGATTTATTCTAATGGTTGTTTTATGAGGGTTGATGAGGAGAGGATTTATAGTATGTTTTTAAGGGAGGTTGAAAAGTTGTTTTCTCTTTAATGTTGCTTCTTCTATTATGTATTGTCCTGAATATCTGTTCCATAGGATTTTGCTTTTTATGATTTTAATTTTCTTTTTGAATATGGGTGCGTCTAGGACGAAGGTTTCAAATTCTCCTCCTTCTCCACATGGATGTATACCGTATTTTTGGCTTAGTTTTTGGAGCTTTTTTATTGTTTCTTTGTTTATTTCTTTTCCTAACCATTTTTGGTTAAAGCCGTAGGCTGCTACGCTGACTATTATGACTTTAAATCCTGCGTCTACTACTTCTTTTAGTATTTTGATTGGATTTTTCTGCCATAGTGGTGTTATTAGTTTTAGGTTTAATTCTTGACATATTTTATCTAGTTTGTTTTTTTGGTAGTCTGATGCTATTACTCCTGATAATAATCCTTCTATTTCTTCTTTTCCAGCTAGTGTTTTTAGTGTTCTCTTTAGTTCTTCTATTTCATTCTCTGATTCTACTTGGATTTCCATATGTCTTGTTTGTATGGCTTGGGCTTGGAGTTTTGTCCATTTTATTGCTGGATAGTGCCATAGTTTTGATTCTTCACTTTTTGGTTTAAGTGTTAATATTATTGGGACTTGCCATGCTTGACTTAAAGCATAATATATTGCATATGTTGAGTCTTTTCCTCCACTGTATAGGGCTGCTAGCTTCATTTTCATCACACTTTAATTTAAGTATTAGCATTATTTATTAAGGAGTGGGGTTTACAGTGAAGTCTATGGTGCTTTCACCTATTATTGGCTTTGAGGTTCATGTTCAAGTTGATTCTAGGGAGAAGTTGTTTTGTAGGTGTTCAACAAATTATCTTGATGTTCCCCCTAACACTAATGTTTGCCCTATTTGTACTGGTCAACCTGGAGCTAAGCCCATGCCTCCTAATATTACTGCGATTAAGGCTGCAGTAGCTATTTCACTTCTCTTGAATTGTAGAGTTAGGATTGGTGAGCCTATATATTGGCTTAGGAAGCATTATCCTTATCCAGATTTACCGAAGGGGTATCAGATTATTAGTCAGCCTATAGGAGTTAATGGCCATGTAACTTTTAAGTTGAATTCTAGTTTTCATGAGGTTAGAATTAAGGAGGTTCATATTGAAGAGGATGCTGGTAGGTGGGATCCTAGGTCTGGACGTGTTGATTATAATCGCTGTGGGGTTCCATTAATTGAGATTGTTACTTTTCCTGACATGTATTCCCCTGAGGAGGCTAGGGCTTTTGCAGATGTACTTATACGTGTTTTAAGGTATTCTGGGTGTGTTAGGCTTGAAGGCACTAGGTTTGATACTAATGTTTCTATTAGGGGTGGCTCCAGAGTTGAGATTAAGAATATTAATTCTATTAAGGGTGTTTATCGTGCTTTAATGTTTGAGATTTCAAGGCAGAGGAATTTGATCTCTAAGGGTTTAGCTGTTAAGCGTGAGACTAGGCATTTTGATGAGGATACTATGTCGACTATTTCTATGAGGATTAAGGAGACTGTAGAGGATTATCGTTATATTCCTGACCCTGATTTATATCCATTTACTATTAGTAAGAGTTTGTATTATAGGGTGAAACGTTCACTGCCTGAATCACCCTATATGCGTTTGAATCGATTTATTGAAGAGTATATGCTTGGCTATGATGATGCATATGTTTTAACTAGTGAGAGGGAGTTGGCTGACTTTTTTGAGGAGGTAGTGAAGCATGTTCCTGTTCAATTGGCTGTTAATTGGGTTAGATATGAAGTTAAACGTGAACTTAATTATAGGGGTCTTCCTGCCTCTAAGCTTCCGATAAGTCCTCTGGACTTAGTAAAGCTTATTAAATTGGTTTCAAGTGGGGTTATTACTGTTCCTGTTGCTAAGAGGGTTTTGGGATTAATGTTTGATGAGCATGCTGATCCAGAATTCTTGGTTAAGAAGTATGGACTTGAGAGGCAGGAGGGCATTGAAATTGTATTGTCTGAGGTTCGAAGGGTTATTGAAATGTATCCTCAAGCTGTTAAGGATTATAAGTCTGGTAATAGGAAGGCAATTTTCTTTCTTGTTGGTAGGGTTAAATCTGCCTTGAAGGGTAGGGTTGATCCGCAATTAATTTTAAAGTTGTTGGAGAAGGAGTTGGAGGGATAATTTATGGTGCTTGAGCGTTTGGGGGCAGCTATAAATTCAGCTATTAAGCGGGTTATGCGTGCTCCTCTTGTTGATGAGAGGGTTGTGAGGGAGCTTATTAGGGATATTCAGCGTGCTTTGCTTCAGGCTGATGTTAATGTTAAGCTTGTTTTTGATTTGTCGAAGAAGATTGAGGAGCGTGTTTTGAAGGAGAAGCTTCCGCCTGGAATAACTAGACGGGAGTTATTGTTGAAGGTTGTTTATGAAGAGCTGGTTAATTTATTGGGTGGTGAAGTTACTCCTAGTGTTTTACCTAGTGGTGGGAAACCATATGTTTTAATGTTGGTTGGCATTCAAGGTTCTGGTAAAACTACTTCTGTTGCTAAGTTGGCTTTATTTTATAAGAGGCGTGGATTTAAGGTTGGTGTTGTTTGTGCTGATAACTATAGGCCTGGTGCATATGCACAGTTGAGGCAGCTTGGTGAGTTAGTAGGTGTTCCTGTCTACGGTAGGGAGAGGGCTGAGAGTTCTATAGCTCTTGCTTTAGAGGGTGTAAGGCGTTTTAGATCTGAGGGTTTTGACATAATAATTGTTGATACGGCTGGTAGGCATAAAGAGGAGAAGGGTTTAATTGATGAAATGAAGCAAATTGCTGAGGCAATTAAGCCTGATGAAATAATGTTGATTGTTGATGGAACTATTGGTCAGCAAGCCTTTGTGCAGGCTAAGGCTTTTCATGAAGCAACCAGGATTGGCTCTATTTTTATAACTAAGCTTGATGGCTCCGCTAGGGGTGGAGGTGCAATCTCAGCTGTTGCAGCTACTGGTGCGCCTATTAAGTTTATTGGTGTTGGGGAAAAGGTTGATGAAATTGAAGTTTTTTCTCCGCCTAAATTTGTTAGCCGCCTCTTAGGTATGGGTGACTTGGAGACTTTAGTTGAGAAGGTTAAGGCTGCAGAGGCTATGCCTAGAAGGGAGGTTGCTGAGCGTTTAATTTCAGGTAGATTTACTTTGATGGATTTACTGGAGCAATTTCAGTCTATTAGGAAGATGGGTCCATTAAGTAAGATTTTAAAGTTGCTTCCTGGCTTCAGTTTCTCTTTGCCTGAGGGTTTTGAGGAGGTTACTGAGGATAAGATTAAGCGGTATATTGCTATTATGCAATCTATGACTGAGGAGGAATTGCTTAAGCCTGAAATTATTAATCGTTCTAGGATGAGGAGGATTGCTTTAGGCTCTGGTACCACAGTTAGGGATGTTAGGGAACTTTTAAGTCAGTATCGTGCAATGAAGAAGATGCTTAGACGATTTAAGAGAAGGGCTAGACGTTTTCCATTTAAGGGTGATTTTAGGAGGATTTAATATCAGAACTTTTATAGTTAAGTTTCAGTATTCAGCTGGCTATGCTTTAAAGCATTTTTCCCCATTAATTACGAATTGTATTTCTGCAGCTCTTCTTATTTCTCATGGTATGCGATTGGATGTTAATTTAATTTTGCTTTTTGATGATAATATTTTTTTGAGGTTTGAGCCTAAAAGATTGAGGTATATTCGTCCTGATGAACAATCTACTTATGGAGTTGTTAGGAAGGCTATTTGGGGTTCAATGCATTTGCCTTCTCCATCTAGTAAAGAATTTTCTCCCGGTGTTTTTGGAGGTAGGGCGACTTTTTCTTATTTTTTGAAGAGGCGTGGTAGAATATATTTCTCTCATAGAAGAGGATTGAGGTTAGATCATATTAAGATTAACAGGAATCCTACACTAGTTATTTGTTATCCTGATTATAGGGATGATGATTTATCTATACTTTCAAGCTTTGATGCTAAGCCTATTAGAATTAGCTTTACATATAGTTATCCACCAAGTTTAATAATTATCTTCCAAAATCATTGTGATAGACTTTTCCGTGGAGGTAGGTGAATTGAGATTTACTTCTGATATACTTGAAATTTCACTTAGAATATTGGAAAAGTATTGTTTGTGTGATCATTGTTTGGGGAGACAGTTTGCATTATTAGCTAGGGGTACTGATAATTCTACTCGTGGATTTTCCATAAAGCTTCTTCTTACAATGATGGCTTCTAAGCTGGTTAAGGAGGGGTTTGAAGATCGGGGGCTTCATATTTTAAGGGTTTTAGCTGAGAATGGCAGGTTTTCTCTTGCGAATAGAATTCTTTCAAAGATGAGTGTAGAGGTTCCTAGTGAAAAGCCTTGCCATATTTGTGGTGATGTTTTGCTTAATTTGGATAAGTATGCTGATAGAATTTCATCTTTAATTTCACAATATGAGTTTTCAACTTTCCTTATTGGATCTAGATTTCCAGGTGATATTGCTGAAAGGGAGGATTCTTTGAGATCTGAGTTTAAATTAATTTATGGTGAATCCTTTAAGTCTGAGTTTAATAGAGAGTTGGGGAAGCTTCTTCAAATTCGAATTGGGAAGCAGGTTGACTTTTCATCTCCTGATCTGGTTATAATTGTTGATTTTATAAATGATAGTATTGAGTTTCATTCAAGCCCCCTTTTTATTTATGGTAGGTATAGGAAGCTAGTGAGGGGTATTCCTCAGTGTACTTGGGTTTGTAGTAGTTGTCGTGGTGTTGGATGTGAATATTGTAATTATACTGGTAGGAAGTATCCTACTTCTATTGAAGAGTTGATTGCTATTCCTGTTCTTAAATTTACTTTGGGTAGAGATGTAGTTTTTCATGGTGCTGGGAGGGAGGATGTTGATGCAAGAATGCTTGGTAAGGGTAGGCCTTTCATAGTTGAAGTTAAGGAGCCTAGAAGGAGGTTTATTGACTTAAAGAAGTTGGAGGAGGAGATTAACTGTTTTGCAGAGGGTAAAATTGAGGTTTCTAATTTAAGGTTTTCAAGTAGAAGTGAGGTTAAGCGTTTAAAGGTTCTTTCATCTCTTACTCAGAAGACTTATAGGGTTCTGGTTAGGTTTAAGGGTGAAGTTTCTATGGATGATTTGAAGAGGCTTGAAAGGTTTTTTGTTAATAGGGAGGTTAAGCAGCGGACTCCTTTAAGAGTTTTGAAGAGGCGTGCTGATAAAGTTAGAGTTAAGACTGTTTATTCTGTTAAAATTAAGTCTTTATCACATGATCTTATTGAAATGATAATAAAGTGTCAAGGTGGTTTGTATGTTAAGGAGCTTATTAGTGGTGATAATGGTAGAACTTCTCCCAGTATATCTGAAGTTTTAGGTGTTCCTCTAGAATGTATTGAGCTTGATGTTATTGATGTTTCTGATACTGTGTAATGTGAGAAGTATTTATTAGTTGGACTTTTCTATACGTTAGCGATTGTAATTGTCTATAATTGGTGAGTTGGCATGGTGAAGCATTCGCGTGGATATAGGAGTAGAACTAGGAAATTGTTGAGAAAGAAGCCTAGGGAGAGAGGTTTATTTCCGTTGGGTAGATTACTTCATAAATATGAGGTTGGAGATAGAGTTACTATTATTATTGATCCAAGTGTCCATAAGGGTATGCCTCACCGTAGATTTCATGGAAAGATTGGTGTTGTTACTGGTATGAGAGGTAGATCCTATATTGTCGAAGTAATGCTTGGGAATAAGAAGAAGATTTTAATTGTTAGACCTGAGCACTTAAGACCTTTTCCTATGAGTTCTAGATGAGGTGGAGATGTTATGCCTAAAAGAGTTATTGAGCGGAAGGAGATTACGGTTTCAAGGGTTAAGGATTTTCTTGAGGAACTTAAAAAACGTGTTGAGCTTGCACCTATTCAGCGTGTTACTTTAGATTATGCTTCTAAGCTTGTTAGGATTCCAAGTAATGTGGCTGAAGAGCTTGTTGAAAGATTGATGGAGGAGTTTAATCTTTCTCGTTTAACTGCTGTTCAGATAGTGAATATTATTCCTAGGCATATTGATGAGTTAAGACCATTACTGATTATTGAGGGGAGGGTGTTTTTAACTTCGGAGCTTGAGAGAATTATTGACTTAATTGATAAATACATTAAAGAGCTTAATGAATAAATAAGTATTTGGAGGGGTTAATTTATTGAGTCTTCTTCCTCAAAGAAGAGATAAGAGTAGAGAGCAATATGAAGAGTATGCCTATATTCTTGATTATCTACCCCATGGCCATCCCTTAGAGTCTACTCCTATTTTTAAGCGTGAGCCTATTGCCCAGGCTGTTGGAGAGATTTATTTTACATTGCTTGAAGTTGTTCCTAAACCTGGAGTTTTCCTCATTCCAGGTGAGAGGGTTTTTATTGGTAGGGGTGAGAGGGATAAGATTGCTCGTGTTAGGAAGAGAATTTCTTATAATGATTTAACTATTGCTGCGAGGGATGAATTGCCAGGTGTAATTGAGAAGATTGTCTCAAAATATGAGCATAGGTTTGTAGAGTTCTTTAATACTTCTTCCTCAATTACTACTAGATTGCATTCACTTCAACTTTTACCTGGCATTGGTAAGAAGCTTTTATGGATTATACTTGATGAACGTAAGAAAAGGCCTTTTGAGAGCTTTGAGGATATCAGGAGGAGGATTAAGATTTCTGATCCTAAAAAGTTGATTGTGAAGAGGATTCTTATGGAGTTGAGTGGAGAAGACAAATATAGGCTCTTTGTTAAGTGAGATATCGATTATGAATCGCCCTAGTAGTGTTGACTTACTTAGTGAGACTAAGCGTCTTTTAAAAATTTTTAATATAAGGCCTAGGAAGTCTTTGAGTCAGAGTTTTATTGTTTCTGTTAATTTAATTGGAGATATTCTTGATGCATCTTTTCTTTCATCTAGTGATACGGTATTGGAGATTGGTGCTGGTTTAGGTACTCTTACGAGATTTTTAGCTGATAGAGTTGATGAAGTTATTGCAATTGAGATTGATTCTAGGTTGATGAGAGTTTTAAGATGGGTTTTGAGGGATTATAGTAATGTTAAATTGATTCATGGTGATGTACTTAAAATTGATTTGCCATCTGTTGATAAGGTTGTTTCTAATCTTCCCTTTAAGATTTCTTCTCCAGTAACTTTTAAGCTGATTGAGGAGCCTAAGTTTAGTCTTGCTGTTTTAACTTATCAGCGTGAATTTGCAGATCGTTTGATTGCTAAGCCTGGTACTGGTCAGTATGGTAGGTTGACTGTGGCTGTTAGTTTGTTTGCTGATGTAGAGTTGGTAAGATATGCTTCTAGATATTGTTTTTATCCTCCTCCCAGTGTTGATGTTGCAGTTGTTAGAATTTATCCTAAAAAGAGGTATTTAAGTGATGATGAGCATTTTCTTTTGGAGCTTTTAAGATATCTTTTTTCTCAGAGAAATAGGAAGCTGCGTTCTCCTTTGTTGCATTACTTGGTTAAGATTAGAAATTTGAGTAGAAGTGAGGGTATGAGTATGCTTAGTAGGGTTCCTTACTTAGATAGTAGGGTTCGTGATTTAACTCCTTCTCAGTTCCTAGAGGTTGCAAGGATAGTTAGGGAGGAGTTGATGGATGGTCAAGGAGTTTTCCTTTAATGGAAGGCGTTTTATTGTTTTTGATACAGTTTATATGCCTTCTGATGATAGCTTTTTAATTTTAGATGCAATTTTGAATGATATCATAAATGAGTCTGATTTAAGTGTTGATGTGGGTTGTGGTTGTGGATTTCTATCGATTTTTCTAGCTGAGAAGTCTAAGTTTACTGTTGCAGTAGATTTGAGTTTGGATGCTGCCAGGAATACTAAGCTTAATGCTAAACGAAATAATGTCTGGTATAAAGTAGATGTTGTAGTTGGTGATTTATTGGAAGTTTTTAAATGTAAGTCTATTTTTAACTGTATTGTCTTTAATCCACCCTATCTGCCTGAGAGTGAAGATGACTTATTGATTCCTTTTCGGATTAGGATTGCTTGGTGTGGTGGAGAGAGTGGAAGAGTTTTGATTGACCGTTTCCTGAGGATGTTTCCTGTTTTCTTGAAGGATGGAGGCAGAGTTTATTTAATTCAATCATCACTCTCTAATCTATATGAAACTTTGTCTTTCTTGTCATCCTTGGGTTTGAGGGTTGAGATTTTAAGTGAGAGATGCTTCTTTTATGAGAAGATTTTTTTAGTTAAGGTGGTGAAGTAGAGTTGAATAGTCGTGTTTACGTGGTTTTGGTTGAACCTGAATTTTCTGGTAATATTGGTTTTATTGCACGTGTAATGATGAATTTTGATTTTCATAATCTTGTAATTGTTAATCCTAAGGCTGGTTTGGATGGTACTGCTTATGCCTTTGCTTCTCATGCTACTAATGTTTTGGATAATGCTAGAATTGTTGCTTCATTAGATGATGTTGCTTCTGAATTTGATTTTGTTGTAGGGACTACTAGTAGAGTTGGTGGTGATTATAATGTTTTGAGGGTTCCAATTACACCTAGAAAGTTGGCTGAGACTCTTACTGATGTTGACGGTAAGATTGCTATTTTGTTTGGTAGAGAGAGTATTGGTTTAACTAATAGGGAGTTGGGTTTATGTGATGTTATTGTTACTATTCCTTCTAGTGGGGTTTATCCTGTTTTAAATGTATCTCATGCAGTTGCCATAATATTGTATGAGCTTTTCATCTCTAGATTGAAGGTTATGGGGAGGTCTTTTAGGTTTAGGGAGGCTTCAAGGGTTGAGAAGGAGTTTTTGCTTAAATATTTTGATAGGATTCTGGAGGCTGTTGATTATCCTAGGTATAAGAGGAATATCGCTAGACTTATTTTTAAGCATGTTATTGGTCGTAGTTTTATTTCTGGTAGGGAGGCTCATACTCTGATGGGTGTTTTTAGAAGTGTTTTAGTTAAGTTGGGTGCTACGCTTTAGTAATGGGGTTCTTGTAACTTCTAGTCTTTGATCTGTTGGGTATTCTTCTATTATGTAGATGTTTATTGTCTTGTCGAGCTTTTTGTTTTTTGCGAGCTTTATTGCTGTTTCAATTGTGGTTTCAATTCTTTTTTTATCTAGATTTATTATGATTTCATCTTTAGGTATTTTATGTTCTCTAATTATTTTGCGATATACTTCATGTAGTTTGTTTTTGTTCTTTACTTCTATTACTCCCTTTATTATTAGTCCTTCATTAGTTATTTTTTCATGCCTCTTAGCTATTTGAAGTGCTCTTCTCTTTAATCTACTTTTTAACTGGACATGGTCTTTTAATTTACTTGGACAGTAGTGTACATTTAGGTTTGTGTTTTTTGCTGCCCATTCCAGTACTTCTATTGCTACTTCTTCACTTCCTTCAACTGCTGTTATACTTTCTGCCTTTAATTTTAGTCCTCTCATTTTTAAGTTTAGGGTGTTGGTTGGTGAGAATTCAAGTTCATTTATGTTTATGAAGTCTGCTTTTAATTTTTCTAGTTTTTTAAGTATTCTTTTTATTTTCTCTTCTTCTCCTGGTATGGCTGGTATTTCTATTCCTGTTGTTAAGTTAACCTTTTTTCCTAGGGCTACTTTGTATATGTCTCTCTTTCTTATTGGATGTATTCTCAGCTCATCTAGGCCTGCTTCTTTTAGTTTTAATGTTTTTTTCCTTGTTAGGTGTATTGCATTTGTGTAGAGGTGTATGTGATGTTCTTCTCCCAATTCCTTTTTTAGAAGTTTTATTGCTTCTATTGTTCTTGGTAGTACAATTAGTGGGTCTCCTCCAGTTATTCCTGTTCCTTCAGCTTTCATTATTTTTGCTTCTTCAATTGCTTCTTCTAGTCTTGATATTTTTCTTTCATTGGCGTAGATTACGTCTTTCCATCTTCTTTTTTCGCTTAATGGGCAGTAGAAGCATTTGGCTGTGCATAGGCCTGTGATGAATAATACCATTTTTTTCCCTTCAATGCATAGTTGACATCCTGTGGGAAGTTTTCCTACTACTAGTGATTTTCCCTTTGTTTCCCAGATTTTTCTTTTCATCTCTTTTGAAATTTTATTATGTGCTTAAAAGTGTTTCTTATTTTAATAGGATTTCAGATATTAATGCTATTATTGATCCTCCAATTATTAGTTTTCTTCCAAAGTATCTTTGTATTCCTGAGGCCCATAATATTACTCCTAGTATTATCATGGCTGAATATGATGTTCTAGCTATTATTAGGGTTGTGGTTGTTATGGTTGAGATGAGCCATGAAATGTTTCTTTCTATTGTTTTTATCCAGTTTAGTATTGTTTCTCGAAATTTTTCTTCTAGGCTTTGACTATATATTATGCCTAGTATTGTTTTGTTCATCATCCCTTCATATAACTTGAAGACGTAGATATTTAAAGCCTCATTCTTCTCCTTATGGCTGGATCTTTATCCATTAGTCTTTTCAAGATTTCTTCGAAGTTTTCATTTTTGGATAGTGTTCTTTTGAGGTATACTCCCGTTCTTCCTATTTCATTTCTTCTAGTTAATATTCTCACTCTCTCATTGACAACGTCTATTGACACGTTTAGTTTTCTTGCTATTTCTGCTTCTCTTCCAATTACTGGTGTTTCTAAATGTCCTTTTTCCGTTGGGGTTATTAGTATTAATCTTTTGTCTACTCCTGGCACTCTTTTATTCTTTAATAATTCTTCTAGTGTTAGTTCCCCTCCAAATTTGTAGAATTCTCTTTCTAGTCTTCTTAGTCCTATTAGAGGGAATGTTATGGTTGTATTTTCATCTATTTGTATATGTGCTTTTATTGCATGTTTTGGTGTTGCTTGAACTAGTATTCTTTGCTGAGGGGTTATTCCCGCTCTTTCTAGTGTTGTTTCAACTTTGAAGGATGGTATTTGGTATGGTATTACAATGTCTATGTCGCTACTTGGTTTTACATCTCCTCTTGCTACACTTCCATGTATTATTGGTGTTAGTCCTGCTTTGCTTAGTATTTGCATTAATTCTATTGCTTTTCTCCTTAGTTTTTCTAGTAGTTTCCAGTGTTCTTTGCTGTATATTACTTCTTTTATGTCTCCTGTTTTCACTGGCTTTATTTTTCTCATACCAAATCCATTTATTTAGGTGTAAATGTTAAAGTTTTGGGTGTTATATGTTATTTTGATGTGGAGGGTTGAAGTCTGTCTCCTGTAGTAATGCTGATTATTGTACTAGCTGTTTTTTGGTCTATGATGATTATTTTACATTATCTGTTTAAGTTGGATAGATATGGAGTTGAGCTTAAGCCTTACTTGGCGATTTTTTGGAGGACTAGGAGGCTTAATCGTTTTATTGACTCAATTGCTTTTAAATATTTTAAGTTTTGGAAGGTTTTCTTTACTATTGGTGTTTTTCTGGCTGTTGGTGAATTGCTTTTTACTTTAAAGTTTTTTGCTTCTAATTTATTAGCTTCATATTATGGTGGTAGTGCTCAGCTAGTTTTACCTTTAATTCCTGGTGTTACGATTTCATTTTCTTCTCTACCCTACTTTTTAATTGCTGTTGTTATTGTTTTTTGTGTTCATGAATTTGCTCATGGAATTGCAGCTAGGGTTGAGGGTATTAGATTGAAGAGTATTGGGATTATGTTTGTTGTTTTGATTTTTGGTGGTTTTGCTGAGCTTTTTGATGAGGATGTTAATAGGGCTAGGATTGCTTCTAAGTTGAGGTTGTTGGCTGCTGGTTCTATGGCTAATTTGCTCTGTGGCATTATTTTCACTATTTTTATTATTAATTTTTCATTGGTGATTAGCCCATTTTTCAGTGGTCCTGAGGGTGTTTTGATCGTTAGTGTTGTTGATGGTTCTCCTGCTGATAGGGCTGGCTTAGTTGTTGGTGATGTTATATTATCTATTAATGGTACTAGAATTACTGACACCTATAGATTCGTTAAGTATATGTATGGTACTCCTGCTAATAGTACGTTGCTGGTTTCGCTTTTGAGGGGTGATGTAATTGTTTATAGTTCTTTTCATCCCTTAAATTCTTCTATTGCTTTTCTTGGTGTTAGAAGCTTTAATTACTATGCTCCTAGAGTTTTAGTTGGTTTTCTATCTCCTATGTTTGTATGGTATACTTATAATGTCTTTGTTTGGGTTGAGCTTTTATCTATTAGTGCTGCTCTGGTAAATATGCTTCCCATACCATTTTTTGATGGTGGGGGATTTTTTGAGGCTTTATTTCAGTTTCCTGTTTTTCAGAGGAGGACTGTTTACTTTCTTAATAGGAAGATGACTGTGGGGGAGGCTTTACTTAATGTTATTCGCTTAGTTTCTCTTATGCTTTTATTTGCTAATATTTCTCAGTCCTTTATTTTTGGTGGTTTTAGGCTTCCCTAGAATGGTGGTGTTTGATTTGAAGTGTAGTTTGTGTGGTGGTTCAGCTGTTTATTTGCGTAGGTTTTCTGGTCTTAGGCTTTGTCGTAGATGCTTTTTGAAGTCTATTGAGAATAAGGTTAGGTGGACTATAGGGAAGTATAAGCTTTTGAAGAGGAATGACTATACTCTTCTTGCTGTCTCTGGTGGTAAGGATAGTATTGTTATGATGCATATTATGGCTAGAATTGAAAGTGAGTTTCCTGAAGCTTCTCTTATTGCTGTGACTATTGATGAGGGTATTCCTGGTTATAGGGAGGTTGGATTTAAGATTGCGAGTAAGCATGCAGATTTGCTTGGCATTCCCCATAGAGTTTTCTCCTTTAAGGATTTCTACGGTTATTCTTTAATTGAGATTGTTGAGGTTGCTGAGAAGAAGAGTTTTCCCTATCATGCATGTACTTTTTGCGGTGTCTTGAGGAGGAAGCTTTTAAATGTTAAGGGTAAGGAGCTCGGGGTTACTAAAATCGCTACTGCCCATAATTTGGATGATGAGGTTCAAACCATATTTATGAATATTGTTAGAGGCGACGTTAATCGTTTAATTAGAGTTTTATCTTTAGAGTCTGTTAAGCATCCAGGCTTCATTCCTAGAATTAAGCCCATGCGTTTCATTCCTGAGGCTGAAATGGCCTTATATGCATATTTTAAGGGGATTGAATTTTATACTGTTGATTGTCCTTATGCTCAAACTTCTCTTAGAAATGAATTTAGATTATTTATAAATGAACTTGAGTGGAAGCATCCTGGAGTGAAATTTTCAGTATTTTCATTTTTTGAGAAGATTTCAAATCTCTTATTAAACTCAACGCCTTCTCTTGAGTTAAAGACTTGTAAGTATTGTGGTGAACCCTCAGTTAAGGATGTATGTAGAGCTTGTGAGTTATTAGAGGAGCTTGGCTTGCTAAGCATCTAAATAGAGGGGCGGCGGCATGCTGATGCTGGACGCCCATCCCGACCCCAGATCACCCAATGTCGGTCTAAGCCCCGCACCCCCATGAACGCCGCCGTCCAGGCTTAGGGCCGCTCCATTCCTGGCCTAACCCAATTCGCCTGGCAAGGATGATTCGACCCTTCCTCCGAAGGGTCTATCATCCTCCGGCGACCCCATGGGACGAGGCTTCATCGCCGAGTCATTGGGGTCTGTGGTCATTCAAGGCGCCTCGCATCAGCTTTCGGCCCGCCATATCGACCGTTTGCGGTGCAGGGTTTTTCCCTGCAAGGGGAGGCCGAGCCCCCCACCTAGCCGCCGCCCCATAGTTTTCTTTGAAAGGTGAGGTTTAAATTTTATGGCTTGATTTTAAATAGAAATTGGATTTGATGGGATTTACGCCGGGGGCGGGATTCGAACCCGCGCGGCCTTTCGGCCATCGGCTTTCTGCATCATATATAGCAAGCCGACGCCCTAACCAGGCTAGGCGACCCCGGCTCAATATTTAAAGGGAATTATTTGGTGATAAAATTTTCCTTTCACTAATATCTTACTTCACATTCTTTGTGTTATATTTTAATTTATGTTTGTATTATGATTTTGTGGAACTGGTGTTGTTTGGTGTTTAGGGAGAGGGCGGAATGGGATATACTGTGATTGACTTGTTTGCTGGTGCAGGTGGCTTTTCAAGGGGTTTTAGGGATGCTGGCTTTAGAATTGTAGCTGCCATTGAGAATTTTAAGCCTGTGGCTAAGACTTATGCTGAAAATTTTCCAGAGGCTTTATTGATTGTTGAGGATATTAAGAGGGTTCATTCGAGGGATATTCTTGACTTAGTTGGTTTTTCTCCTGATGTTGTGATTGGTGGCCCGCCTTGTGAACCCTTTACTTCATTGAATATAAAGAGGAGAAAGAATCCTATTGATAGACTATATAGTGATCCTATTGGACGGCTTGTTCTGCATTTTATAAGGATTGTTGGAGACTTACAGCCTAAAGTCTTTGTTATGGAGAATGTTCCTAGTATTTTGAATGGTGAATTAAAGTATTACTTAAAGTATGAGTTTGCTAGAGCTGGTTTTCCAGAAGTTTACTTTAATATTTTAAGAGCTGAAAATTATGGGACGCCTTCTAGGAGGAGGAGAGTTTTCATTTCAAATATTCCTCTTCATCCTGTATCTTTAAGAGTTAGAATTCCAGTTATTAAGGCCATTAGTGATTTACCTGATCCATATGGTTTCCATGATGTTCCAAATCATCAACCAGTTCCTTTATCTCCTTCTAAGCTTAGGAAAATTGCGAGGTTAAAGTGGAATCAAGCACTTTTCTATTTTAGTGGTTCTGGTGGCCGTTTTTATTCTAATTGGATTCGTTTACATCCGTATAAACTTGCCCCTACAGTTCTCGGTAATTCAAGGTTTATCCATCCCTTTGAAAATCGTCTTCTAACTGTCAGGGAGCAAGCTAGATTAATGGGCTTCCCTGATGATCATGTCTTTTATGGTGGTCGTGACGTTCAGTTTAATCAAGTTGGTGAAGCTGTTCCAGTACCTTTGGCTAGAGCTATCGCGAAAAGTGTTAAGAGTTACCTAGAAAATCATTAATTGTGGATGGATTGATTATGATGATGCAGAATGTTATTGTTGTATTACACAATGTACAGTCTGTTCAACGAGTTATTGAAACTGCTAAAATATGCTATGGTCTCGGTTATAGTACATTGGTAATTTCAAAGGCTATTGGAACTGCTGCTCAATCAGGTGTACCTGAAGCAAATAAGATTGCCATGAGGCTAGGTAAAAGATTGTTATGTGTTCCAGATATTCAAGATGCAATAGAACTGCTGAAACCTGATAAAGTGTTTTTATATGCTCCTAAACCATACGCGAAAAACTTGTTTGATCCAGAAAAAATAATTGAGGATATAAGTCGGGGAAGATTAATTATGATAATTTTTGGCGGTTTAGAGCCTGGATTAAGTTCAAGAGAACTCTCATTAGGAGAAACTTTCTACATTGACTTACCTGGAGAAGTTAGCTCTATTGGTGCCATGACAATAGTCTTATACTTGATATACCATAAATGTTCTTTTCATAGTTAATTGTAGGTCTAATTCCAATATTAATGAAGGTGAAAGCTGATACTACATTTACATGATTATCGGAGTTGCAATAAATTGTAGTTGATGGATTTTGCCATATTGAAGTGTTTAAAGTAGATGCGTATGGCTATTTAAACTATAACATTGTAATTGCCAATTAAGATTCACTTGTTAGTGAGTAATTTATGGATGGTAAAAGTAGATGTTAGCTTGTTCTGTGTTTATATAATAGTTTAATTAAAATGAATTGGCATGTGAAATTATGAGTTATAAAAAGAAAAGCATAAGGGAATTATTTGAAAAATATGCTGAAAATTATGATAAATGGTATGATGTAGCTGAGAATAAATTGGCTTATATGGCTGAATCAAATGCGCTAAGTAGTTTCCGAGAACAGGGTTTAGCAATTGAAATTGGTGTTGATAGTGGTAGATTTGCATCTAAATTAGACATCCATTTTGGTGTGGATATATCTTTAAAATTGCTTTTAAAAGCTAAGGAGAGAGGTGTTAATGTTATTCTTGCAGATACAAGTTATCTTCCAGTTAAAAATAAAGTTTTTGATGAAGTATATTTTATATTGACCCTATGTTTTTAGTTGAAGTTGACAAAGCTATAATTGAAGCTAAAGGAATTTTAAGGAAAAATGGAAGGATGGAAGGTTAATTGTAGCTTTTATTCCTAAAGACAGTCTATTGGGTAGAAAGTATATTGAAAAAGCTATTAAAGAACATAAATTCTATTCTAAAGCTAAGTTTTATAGTTTAAATGAAATATTAAACTTAATTACTAAACTTGGATTTAAAGTTGGGAAGATAGCTTCTACACTTGGACCTAAAATTGATTATATGATTGAGGGCTATGATTCAAAGCATAGTTTTTGCTGTATTGAATTTAGGACTTTATGATCTAAATCCTAGTGAGCTACTAATTATTCTTTAAATAGTTTTGGTGGGCGGGCTGGGATTCGAACCCAGGACCTCCGCCGCGTCAGGGCGGCATCCTAGCCAGCTAGACGACCCGCCCTCTCCACATAATCTATGTTCTAAATTGTCAATTTAATATTTCGCTTGACATAAAAAGTAGTGGGGGTTTATAGTTTTTCTATTAGTTGGGTGAGTGTTGACTTTACTTTCTCTATTTTTTCTTTTAATTGCTTGTTTTCTTTCTCTTTCTGTTTTATTTTGTCTTCTAGTTCCTCTATTTTCTTCTTCATTTCTTCTATTCCCTCTATCGGTATTGTTGGCATTTCCATTTTTACTCCTTCTTTAATGAATTTTTGGAGGGTTTCTCTTACTAGTTGTCCAGCTTTTGTTTTTCCTGTTAGGTGGTTTCTTATTGTGGCTTCACTTCTTCCTAGTTCTTCTGCTATTCTCGGTATAGTCATTTTCGCTCTTTCTCTTGCTATTGCTCCTGCAGCTACTGCTAATGAGTCAACCCATGTTAGTCTTTCCCCTGATTCTCTTAGCATTTCTAATACTTCTGACCTGAATAATGTTCCGATTAGTAGGGCTGCTTCTAGTCTATGTATTTCCTCTCTTCCTATTGGGTTTAGATTAACCGTTATTTCACTCATCTTATTTCCTCCTTTACTACTCTTCTACCTAAACTTAATGTCTTTTTAGGATAAACAATTATTCCTTTATCAGTTATATCAAATGGATGTCTAGTCATTGAGTGGGAGGTTCCCCTCATTTTCCATACAATTAGACTTCTAAATAGTCTTCCATTTATTTCGTCTAGATCTAGTCTTATTATGCCGTCAGCTGCATGTTCTACTCCTGGTCCGCCAAATCCTCTTTCAGTTACGCTTACCTGTGAAACTAATATGGATGTACATCCCAATCCAGCTAACACCTTTTTTAGTTGCATTACTACTCCTCGAGCAATTGCTGGCTTTGTTATATATAGTGTTGTAACTGAGTCTATTACTGCTCTCTCAGCCTTAACGTCTCTTATAGCTCTTCTTACAACATCTACAAGTGATGTAAAATCATCTGGTGCTGGTACTACATATTTTTCTCTTTTTGCGGCTTCTCCGATTCCTCCAGTAAATGCATCTACCACTGCCATTAATCCTTCTTCCTCGAATTTTCTAATATTCCATCCAAATTGCGACATGTTTACTCTCACTTGTACTGGGTGTTCTTCTAGGGCTACTAGGACACCTGGTTCACCTCTTAATAATCCATTGTATAGGAATTGTTGGCCGAATATGCTTTTACCTGTTCCTGGCCCTCCTGAGAGTAGAACTACATTTCTTCTAGGTATTCCTCCATGTAGTATTTCATCCATGCCTGGTATTCCTGTTTTTACTCTTTCTACTGGCATGTTTACACCTTCTAAAATGATTTTATTTTGCTCTTTAAATAAAGTGTTATATTATAAATTAAGTTTATCGCAATAAAGTTGAAATAATTTCTTTTAATGTTAATTTAAATTGGATAAGTCTATAAGGGTTAATTTGTAATTATTGTCTGTGGGCCGGTAGCTCAGCCTGGAAGAGCACCTGCCTCGCACGCAGGGGGTCGCGGGTTCAAATCCCGCCCGGTCCACCATTTTAAACTTCAAGTTAAGTCTGAATCAAGCTCTTTTAATCCCTTAAAGAGGAAGATTTCCTGACATTTTCACTTATCATTTCTTTTCTCTTTAACGAGTGATGACTTTTCTCAGCTAAGACTCTGTGAAATTGTTTAGATTATCTTTTTTCCTGGGTTCATTATATTGTATGGGTCTAACGTATTTTTTATTAGTTTGAATATTTCAAGTGTTTCTTTGCTGTGTTCTAGGTGTAGGTATGGTTTTTTGGCTAATCCTATGCCATGTTCCCCGCTTAGTGATCCTTCTAGCCTTATTGCTGCTTTGAATACTTCTTCTTTTATTTTATTTATTTCTGGTTTCCATGCTCTGCTTTTTTCTATTAGTATGCATGGGTGTAGATGTCCGTCTCCTGCATGGCCGAATACTGCTATTGGTATGTCATGCTGTTTGGAGATTCTTTTTATTTCCTTTATTAGACTTGGTAGTTTTGATATGGGTACTACTATGTCTTCATCTACTCTTCCACCATATATTGTTTCAAGGGATTCTCCTGCTAGTTTTCGTTTGTTCCACATTTCATTTGCATTGAAGAAGACTAGTGGTCCTGGTTTTTCTATTTTGAATTTTTCTATTGTTTGTGCTAGTTTTTCTAGTTCTAGGTTTATTTCCTCTGTTTTTCCTTCAATCTCCATTAGGATGGCAGCTTCAGTTAGGGGGAATTCTGCTTGATGTACTTTGTTTATTGCTTCCATGGTTAAGTAGTCGATTATTTCTAGTGCTGAGATGTTGATTGTACTTCTTGTTAGGTTGACTATTGCTTTTCCTGCTTCTTCAATGTTATTGAATGGGATTATTATTCCAATTCTTTTTTCAGGTATGGGTGCTAGTTTTAATAGGATTTTTGTTATTAGGCCTAGGGTTCCTTCACTTCCAATGAATAATCTAACTAGATCGTATCCTGAAACCCACTTTTTTGTTCTAGATCCAATCCATATTTTGCCTATTGCTGATGTTATTACTTCTAGTCCTAGAACCCAGTTTCTCATTGTTCCATATTTGAAGCTTCTTGGTCCGGCTGCATTTTCAGCTACCATTCCTCCAATTGTGCATTGATCGCCTGTGGAGGGGTTGGGTGGAAGGAATAAGTTGTATTTTGCTAGATGTGCATTTAAGTCATCATATATCATTCCTGGTTCAACGAGAACTTGCATGTCTTCTGGATATATTTTTAGAATTTTATTCATTCTTCTAAAGTCTATAACTATTCCATTTTCTACTGGTACTGCTCCACCGCTTAGTGATGTACCTGCCCCTCTAGCTGTTAGTGGAACTTTATATTTTACTGCAATTCTTACTGTTTCTTCTATTTCCTCTACATTTTCTGGGATTACTGCTGCTATTGGCTTTGCTTTTAAGTATGATTCATCCTCCATGTATGGTTTTAACATGTCTTCCTGGATTATTAATCTTGATTCGAAAATTTCCCTTAATTCAAGTATTGCTTTATTTATGGTCAAGTAGACCGCCCCTCACGTTTTACTCTGTACTGACTTTTAATTTAGGAAATTTTACTGTTTATTTAGTTCCTTCTCTAGTACTACTAATATCTCTCCATATGACTCTAGTATATGGCTGAATATATGTTCAATTCTTCCAAGACTATTTATTATGTCTCTGATTTTCTCCGCCATTTTTATCCTTAATTCTCGTTGTGGTTTTCGGTGGAGTTGGATGATTTGTTCTTTAAGTTCTTCTAAGTCTTTCATTAGTATCTTGCTTTCCTCTGTTAGATTATTTATTCTTACTTCCATTTTCCTAACTTCTTTCTCTAATATTCCTGACATTTTATCTCATGAAAAGTAGATTAGTGTTACTTATAATGGTAACGTTAACACTTTCCCAGCTTGTATGATAAATTTAATGTTTAGATTGCTAGAAATATTTGTACAGTGGAGTTTGGGTAATTTAATTTGACTTTGTGGTGTTGTGTATGGTGAAGATTGTTAGGTTTGGTGTTTCTGTTCCAAGAGAGTTGCTTAAGGATTTTGATAAAAATTTGAAGTATATGGGTTTCAGAGATAGGTCTAAGGCTATTCAAGTTGCGATGCGTAATTTGCTTAGTGAATATAGATGGACCAGGGATATAGAGGGAACTTGTACTGGTGCTATAATTTTACTTTATGATCATACTGTTAAAGGTTTAGAGGATATGTTAACCGATGTTCAACATGATTTTACCAATATTATTACTTCTACAATGCACATACATTTGGATGAGAGAAATTGCTTAGAGATTATAGCTGTTAAGGGAGAAGCTAAATCTATTAAGAAATTAGCATATAAGTTGACTAATATTAGAGGAGTGAAGCAATTAAAGATTGCAGTGGTTGCAGTTTAAATGTCGTGAAACTCATCTATTAAGAAATGTTAGTGTGAAATGACTTACTTTCCATTGTCATCCTATAATTTTGTTGTTAAATTAATTTGAACTTTGAATATCGGTTGCTAAGGAATTTACTTGTTTGATGGGCCCGGGGGGATTTGAACCCCCGACCCCTCGGTCTCTATAGGAGTTGTGGTTGCCATGGATTTTCTCTATTTATTCTAACTCCATATCAGCCGAGTGCTCTTACCGAGCTGAGCTACGGGCCCTGATACATTAGTTTATTTCTTCTCAATAGGTTTAAAGTTTTCTTTTACTTAAAATTTTAATGGTGTGGGTATGGGTGTTGCTGATGATGAGTTTGACTTTATTGTTAGAGCTGGTAGTATTGTTTCTTCAATTTTAAGGTATGCTTCCAGTATTGTGAAGCCTGGTGTTCCAGTTATTGATATTTGTGAAAAGCTTGAGGGCTATATTATTGATTTAGGTGGTAAACCTGCTTTTCCTTGTAATGTTTCAATTAATGATGTTGCTGCTCATTATACTTCTCCTTTGAATGATTCTTCTATTATACCTGAGGATTCCCTGGTTAAAGTTGATGTTGGCGTTCATGTTGATGGATATATTGCTGATGCTGCTGTGACCTTTTGTTTTAATTCTAATTTTACTGATTTGGTGGAGGCCTCCAAGGCTGCTCTTGAGAGGGCTGTTGAGGCCATTAAGCCTGGAGTGTATATTAGACAAGTTTCAAGGATTATTGAGCGTACTATTAAGAGTTTTGGTTTTAAGCCTATTCGTAACTTGTCTGGTCATTTGATGAAGAGATATCTTCTTCATGGTGGTAAAAGTATTCCGAATGTCTCAAGTAGTTATGATGAAGTTTTCTTGGAGGGTGAGGTTTATGCAATTGAGCCCTTCGCTACAGATGGTGCTGGATATGTTGAAGATACTCGTGAAGCCTACATTTACAGTTTTTCTAAGATGAAGGGTTTTGAGAGTTCTTTTGAAAAAAGGATTTTGAGGAAGATTAGGTCTAAGTTTAGAAGTTTACCCTTCTGTGAGAGATGGCTTGTTAACTTTGTTCCTCCTTCTATGGTAAAGCTTCTTCTTAGAAGGATGGTGGATAGGGGGGCTTTACATTCATATCCAGTGTTAAGAGATGCAGGTGGAGGAATGGTTTCTCAAGCTGAGCATACTATTATTGTCCTTAAGGATAGCGCTATGATTGTTACTGGTAGTTAATTTCATTCCATATCTGTCCGTCTTATTATGGTTTTTGTTATACAAACTTGTTATCTATTGAGGTTTGGGAATACTGAACATATATTGTCCTTAACTCCTCGGATTTCATGTGATTCCTTCCTGAAGATATGGTTTGACCATGTTTCGATTAGGGGTAGTAAGGTTATCATCACGACAGCACCAAGAAGATATATCGAATTAAGACTTGTGATAGGTGATTATCAACAGAGGTTTATTGATGCTTGGAGGAAAGGTGAATTTAAGGTTGAGGAGATAATAGTAAATGAGAGACATGTCTTAATACCGTTTAGGAAGACTATCGATCTGACTAATCCAAATGAGTGGATAGCTCTCGACATGAACGAGACGAATATCACAGGAGTAAATACCAATCCACACATCTATCGCTGGAACATATCTAAATTACGTAGAATCTACTTGACATACCGCGAGATAATGTGTAGAATTCAAGCTATCAGGGGAAGGAGAAGAAAGAGGGTATTAGAGAAGTACTCCATATAGACTTTATTTTATCCAGTTCAGATTGTATCAAGGCGATCCTTGCCATAGAGATCAATCCCATGAACCACTTTAAGGGTTTATTGTTACATTGTAGTTGGCATGGAAAATTTTAGGATGGGTGAATATGTAAAATTTAAATTGACTTTCATCATAATTTTGATGGTGACTGTTTTGGGGAAGATTGTTACTCTTGAGATTGTTATTCGCGGCGATATTATTGAGAAAAACTTTATTCTAAAGCTTGGCAGTTGTTTGTCTGAGTCTAAGCTTAGAGCTGATTTTAGTTCTTCAATTATTGTACCACCTTTTCGTAAGGCTGTTGCTAAACGGTATCCCTCTCTTGGAGTTTTGTATGTTACGGTTGATGTAGAGGATCGTTTTGCCTTTGAGAATATGTTGAAGAAGCTTTGTGATCAATATGGAGTGAAGCTTATTTCTCTTGAGGAGTTATATGAGTAGAGTTTAGAGGATGAATAATTTGAGTTTAAATCTTAAGAGAAGGGCTGTGCTTCTAGTTGTTATTACTCTTTTTCTTTTGATTGTTTATTTTTTAACCAGCGAGCTTGAGGGGAGGTTGCGTTACGGTCTCTTAATTTTTCTTATGGCTGCGTCTCTTTGGATTACTGAAGCTGTTCCCTTAGTTGCTACTTCGTTTCTAATAGCTTTTTCTCAGCCCTTACTTGGAATACAGTCATTTAGTGGTGCTTTGAAATCTTTCTTTGATCCTGTTGTTGTCTTGCTTTTAGGTGGTTTTCTTTTAGCTATAGCTCTTGAGAAGTATGATTTAGACGAGTATTTCGCTTATAGAATTGTTCGGTTGTTTGACTCGAGACTGAAAATAGTTGTTCTAGGACAGATGCTTGCGACTGCATTCTTATCGATGTGGATAAGCAATACTGCTAGTACTGCTCTAATGATTACTATTGCCCTTAGACTCATAGCTAGCGTTAAAGATGAAAAAGGGAATTTCTCTAAAATAATGGTTCTTTCAATAGCTTACTCTGCGACTGCTGGTGGAATAGCAACATTGATTGGGACAGCACCAAATGTCTTGGCGGCTGGTTTCCTGAGGAAAACTGTTGGTTATCAGCTTGGATTTCTAGAATGGTTCATGTATGGCTTACCAGTAACTCTTCTCCTCATATTTCTGATCTGGCTTCTACTTTTTACAATTTTTCCGGTTAAAATTCAAGAATTTCGGTTTAAACAAGAAAAATATTGTAAGCCACTAAATAAGAAACAGAAACTGACATTAATCATTTTCTTCTTCGCAGTGGCAATGTGGCTTACAGAGGATCTCCCTGAACCCTTAGTTACTATAATTGGTTGGAAGGGTCATGGCTTGTCCTCGAGTATGGTGGCTCTTTTCGTCTCCATCATTCTTTTCTTGATAGGCTTATTAGACGAGCATGACTTACCGAAGGTGAGTTGGAATACTTTACTATTATTTGGCGGAGGTTTAAGTTTAGGTGCTGGTCTGGAGGCTTCTGGCTTAACGGATTGGTTTGCGAAGATTTTGCTTGAAGCTGCATTAATAGATTCAGGGGCAATAACTATTTTTCTCTTCGGCTTTTCAGCCTTAATCTTCAGTATAATAGCAAGTAATACTGCAAGTGCAAGTATTTTCATTCCGATAGCCATTTCAGTTGCCCTTGAGACAGGTATGAATCCCGTAATTCTCGCAGTTTTAGTTGCAATATGTTCAAGTCTAGACTTCATGCTTCCAGTAGGAACACCACCAAACGCCATAGCCTATAGTACTGGAAAGGTGAAAATGCGAGAGATGATAAAGGCGGGAACATTACTTGACATATTTGGGTGCTTATTCACTATAGTTTTGGCGATAATTTTGTGGCCTCTACTTTCCTAGTATATGTAAAGACTGATGTTATAAATTGCCTCAATGGATGGAGAATAAAGTTTAGATGAAGCCCCGGGCGGGATTTGAACCCGCGACCACTGCCTTACCAAGGCAGCGCTCTAACCCGACTGAGCTACCGGGGCTCTTTATTTTATTAACGTTTTTATGGTATTTGAGTTTAACTTTATTTGGAGTTGTAGATTTCATTTACTTTTTGAGAGAAATAAGTTTGATTTACTTGTTCTTTGGCTGTTCTCTGTCATCCTACTAGGTCCATGAATCTAGCGCATCTTACACATACTTCCTGGCCTTCTCTTTCTGTTATACAGTTTGGACATACTCTTACAAAGCACATTTCACATTTAGTTAGTTTTTCGTCACTTATTTCTACACCACATATGGGGCATTTAACCATGACTTCACACCTTGTCTATTTGTTTCACTTAATTATAGTTTCTTAGTATTTATTAGCTTAATTATGGTGTATGCGTTTGATTTATTTAATATTACTGGTTATCATAGTCTAGTGTAGATTATGTCGGATTTAGAGTTGCTGAGTGTTGCTATAGACTTGTTGAGGTGTGGTAGGATTATTGCTCTTTGTACTATTATTGCTAAGGAGGGTTCTGCTCCTAGAAATGTAGGTGCTAAGATGATTGTATGTGAGGATGGTAAAGTTTATGGAACTATTGGTGGAGGTGTTTTTGAGAGATTACTGATTGATGAGGCGTTAAGGGCTATAAGATTGAAGAGGTCTCGTGTGAAATCATTTTCTTTTGGTGATTTTAGGAAGGGTGATATTTTGACTGGCTTAATTTGCGGTGGGAGACTTTCAGTTTTCATTGATGTTATTGAGCCAAAGCCTAGATTGATAGTCTTGGGTGCTGGGCATATTGCTAAGCCTTTAGTTGAATTTGCTCATATTATTGGTTTTGAGACTATTGTAGTTGATGATAAAGGTGATATAGCTAATAGAGAAAGATTTCCAAGGGCAAGTGAAATTTATGTTAAATCTGTAAATGAATTTTTCAATGACTTCAATTTTAGGAAGGATGACTTCCTAGTTATTATCTATGGTGATATTGATCGTGATTATAATGCTTTGAGAAGAGCGCTTAGATTAAATTTAAGATATGTTGGATTGATTGGTAGTAGGGGTAAAATTGATAGTTTTAAGAGTAAGTTGATGGATGAAGGTTTTTCCGTTGATTCCCTTAATTCTCTTCATGCACCAATTGGAATTGATATTAATGCTGAAACTCCAGAGGAAATAGCAGTTAGCATTATTGCTGAGATAATTAAGGTTTATAGGAGTAGGGGGAGTTGATTTCACTTATAATTTTAGCTGCAGGTGAATCTAGGAGATTTGGTAGAAATAAGTTATTATTTCCAATTCTCGGCGTTCCAATGATTAAGAGAGTAGTTACTGCCGCTTTAAATTCAATGGTGGATGAAGTTATTGTTGTTCTGGGTTTCGAGGCTGAACTTATAGAGCAGGTGATTAAGGATCTTCCATGTAAAATTGTTGTTAATAACTGGTATTATCTTGGAATGAGTTCATCAGTTAAGGTTGGCCTCGGAGCTGTTCCTAAGAATGCTGAAGCTGTTGTTATCCTTCCCGGCGATTATCCCTTAATTAAAAGTAGTGATATAGATTTAGTTATTGAAACTTATAGGAAAACTAATTCCCCTATCGTCATAGCTTCTTATGGGGGGAGGCGTGGCCATCCAGTTCTTTTTAGCCAAAGGATTTTTCCAGAGTTGATGAATATTGATGAAGAGACGATGGGATTAAAATCTATTCTCCATCGACATGAGAATGAGATTGTCTTAGTTGATACTAATAATGTTGGCGTCTTAATTGACATTGATTCCCCCGACGATTTAAACCGTATAGAGGGGTTATTAACTTAGTCTTGGGGAAGGTGAAATTTGACTTGTCAAGGGGGGATTTTCGCTACATATCTGCTGATGATGCAATTAACATTGTTCTAAGCTCTTTTGAAGCTCCTCCAAGGAAAACTAAGGTCATACCTGTAGAGAAGGCTTTTAATGAAGTTTTAGCTGAAGACATTGTAGTTGAAGGTGATATTCCTCCCTATGATGTTTCACATTTTGATGGGTATGCTGTGAATCATAGAGATTTAATTAATGCCTCTCCTAATAATCCTGTTCGCTTAAAAGTTGTTGGCAAACTTTTCCCTGGAGATGAGGATATTCCTGAGATTAAGCCTGGTGAAGCATGCTATGTATCAACAGGTGCATTTATCCCTAGGAATACTAATGCCATTGTACCCATTGAAGCTGTAAGGTTAATTAATGAGGATTTAATTGAAGTTCGCTATACTCCTAATATTGGCGATCACATTATCTTTAGGGGAAGTGATCTAAGGGAAGGTGAATTTCTATTTAAATCTGGCCATGTATTGAGAGCATTTGATATCGGCTTATTATCTTTCCTCGGCTTAAGTAAGGTTAGGGTTTATGTTAAACCTAAAATTGGAATCCTATCTACTGGTGATGAACTGACTTATAAAAGCTATACAAGTCATGCATTAATGCTTTATTATTTAGTTAGGCGATACTGTGGTTGTCCTTCTAATCTTGGTGTTGTGAGGGATGATAAGATTGAGATTATGGATGCAATAAGCATGGGATTAAGGGATAATGATTGTTTAATGACTATCGGTGGATGTTCGAGGGGTGTTAAAGATCTTGTTCCTAATGCTATTCTATCTCTAAGTAGTTCTAAGATTGTTTTAAGAGGCCTGAAGCGTGTGCCCGGTCGACAAACAAGCTTTGCAGTTGTTGATGGAAAACCTGTTTTAATGTTGCCTGGTCTATGTCAGTCAATGGTTGTCGGCTTCTACACTATTGGTATTCCAATCATTAAGAAGCTTGGCAGAATTAATTCTCAATTAATATTTAAATTGAAAGCCAAGTTTTCAGAAGATTTAAACGCTGAATTTATGCTTCCCTTTGAGCGTGTATTCTTCGTTAGGTTTTCAAGATTTAACGATCTACCATTAATTCGCTTTGTTACTGGGCCTTCAATGCATATGAATGTCCTAGTTAAATCTAATGGCTTCACCATACTTCCACCCTTTAAACATTATATAAGAAATGGTGAAGTTGTAGATGTCATACTTTTCTAAATATGAACGTGACTGTCTAACCTAAATTCAATTTACTGAATAATGTTACATTTTCATAGCCAATTAGGTTTTAATATGCTGTTGCTCTTTTCCTTTCTAAGGTGAGAGAGAACTTTAGTAACAACATACCTATGGGTATTAATATTATGCTTTGGAGAATTAACGTCAATAAGTAACTTGAAACTTCATCTAGACCAGCTTGATTCAATAGAATGTTTCTCATAGCGTTTACAGCGTAAGTTTGAGGTAAAATATCTCCTATAACTCTTAACTCTTGGGGGAGAACTTCCCTTGGAACATAAACTCCGCAGGTCAGTGGAACAAGAATTCTTATAAACCATACAATTGGTTCTATTCCTCTATATGCACCTGCAAGCCAGTACATGGAAGCGGATATTAGACCTATTCCACTACATGCCACTATGCTTAACAATATCACTATGATAATGTTCAAACTAAAATTCATTAATGCTTTAATTCCAAAGAAGTATACTCCTATTATAATGTACATTATGAACATTATAGTTTCCATCAGATATCTCCAGCTAGACCTGGCGAAAATAAATATGTAGGGGGATATTCCAGCCATCTGCAGGTAGTCTTTTCTTGAGAGGCTTAATCCTCCGAAGCCAATTACACGGCCATAATATAATGCTGCCATGGAGACATAGTAGATGTCCATCGAGGCATTCATATATGTATTTAGCATTAAGCCTGAGATTATATAGGCCATGTAGTCTGTCCTAAACAGAGAGCTGGAACCCTTGAGGGCTAATGCATAGTACTTGAATAGTAGAAGTGAGAATAATATTTGGAAAAATTGAAATGGAATATTCCAAAGCCACCAAGCAATTACTTTTGTTGATTCTTCATAGTAAAATGTCATGATGTACTTTAAGTTTAATTTAATTTTTTCTTGTAAACGTGAAAGATTAATCATGTTTACCACCAATATAATATAGGTATGCATCCTCTAAGTTTGCTCTTCTTACATTTAGCCTGTCAATTTTAATGCCTCTAGAAATTAATTTTTCTAAGATTTTGGGCAAGACGATATCGCTATCCTTAACCCCTAGGGTAATCTCATATTCACCTATCTCTCTCCTTAAGGGTTTAATGTTAAAGTATTTTACTTCAATACCATTTAGAATGCTTTTTAAGTTGAAGTAGGCTCTATGGATTTTAAGGGTTATTGACTCCTCTACATTGCTATTCTGAATTAAAGTTTTTGGTGTATCATCTGCAATTACTTTGCCTCGATGTAAAATGATAACTCTACTAGCTATATCTTGAGCTTCTATGGGGTGATGTGTTGCATAAAGAATGGTTATTTTGAATTTTCTGTTTAAATCTGAAATGTAATTCCGTATGAATCTTGCAGCCTCAGGACTTAGACCCATTGTAGGTTCATCTAATAGATAGACTGGTGCCCTCTTAAGAATTCCAATTAATAGTCCAACTCTAGCTTGTTGCCCTGTTGAAAGTGCACCAAATGGTCTATCTAATATATCCTTGATTTCAAGCTTCTCAGTCATATCTAAAACATCTTTAATGGGAAACTGGAAGAGCCTAGCCATAACTTTAAGATTCTGTCGTACAGTTAATCTAGGTTGAGCCCATGCAATAGTACCCAATAAAGATGGAATATATGTAATATTCTTCATAGCTTCTTTTCTATTTCTCTCTACGTCATACCCCATAATTTCAGCTCTTCCACTACTAGGCGGTATAATGCCAGCTAGAATTTTAATTAGAGTAGTCTTACCAGAGCCATTCGGCCCTAATAGACATACAAATTCACCTCTCTTCACAGTAATGGAAACACCCTTCAAAGCATAAATAGTCTTCTTCTTTACCGACAATCGCATGAAAACTTCATAAATAAATCTTGCACCAGTAGCTTCATAAAAAGCTCCAGGATCATAAAATCCTGCACCAAGAACAGTATACACTCTTGTCAAATTCTTGGTTATAATGCATATGTCATTCTTCCTTAGCAATTTTCCACCGTAATCCCTTTTTCTTTTAAGATGTTCTTAAATCTACTAATTACATAAAGTTTAACAATTTTTTCTAAAGAGCCTCTGCTAAACGTTTTGCCACAAATAATATTAAAAGGATTTTTCGTTACATAGTACGCTTCATATAAGCAACCACCATTACAGTAAGGCAAAATGTTACACTTCCAACATTTAGCAGGAATCTGTTGCATTCTTGTGAGAAAATTGTAGTAAATCGGTTTGTATTTATTTGCATATATATTTCCTACTGCAAATTTTTTCAAGCCTACGAATGCCCAACACTTATAGATTTCGCCACATGGATCTATAATTTGCGAATTTTCTTGCATAGCTGTACACAGTACAGGTTGCGGTTCCAAGTGGTATGCAAAGCCTTTTTTAATAGCGATTTTCCATAAATTGAACACTCTATCAGTAATTTCTTCATCACTAAATTGCATTTTTGTACAATATGGAAAGACACCTCTTGGGATACCTATTCCAAGTTTCACTTTGTTCTTTAACCCAACACTTTCTAAATAGTCCAAGAAAGCAGGGAAATTGGCGTAGTTCATTTTATCTATATTTACTCTTATTATTATAGTTTTAGGAGGAAGTATCTCAACTACATCAAAAATATTTTCCATTATTTTGTCGAAGGATCCTTTACCATTTTTAAATGGTCTTCTCTTATTATACATTTCTCTTGTCCCATCAATGGAAATTTGTATCCTTTCAAGGTTATACTCATATAACGTTCTTATGATCACTCTATTCATTAGAGATCCATTAGTAATCAACCCAATACTTAATTTTATATTATTTTTTAAACAAAAACTCTTAAGTCTTTTCAAGATTACTATGCCAGCTTTTATATTTAATAATGGCTCACCACCATAGAAAGCAATACTGAGTTTTTCAGGTCTTGTTATCTTTGCCTTTTTTTCAATATATCCTGCAATATCCTTAGCTGTTTTAATGTCCATATAAATGGGAGCTATTACGTTCCCATGCTTTTCATAACAGTAAATACATGAAAAGTTACAATCGTAAGTTGTCAATATTACAAAGCTTAACACATTGGAGGTATATCTAGATTTGCTAAATAAGTATTGATAATATTTCAGCTCATCTAGATTACAATTAACGAGGAATTCTTCTTCTTTAAATGTGTTAATAATGTGTTCAGGAATTGCTGAAATGTTACTTTCTAAACATTTCTTTAGCTCGTTGTCAATTAGTGCAATAGCACCATTGAGAGTATTATATAGTATCCACCATTTTTCGGATAAGGGTATCAGAAGAGTAAAAATTGATTTTTTGAGATGTGATGACATTTCTATTCACATTAATCTCTGTCACTAACAGGTGAACAGAATTTGCCACAATTTATAATGCAACACAAATATGGATTTACATTTTTCTGTTTTAATATTATAACTTCCATTTAGACACCTCCTATGGAAGTTATAATATTCCATTAATTTATATTTCAAAAAGTAATATATATATCGTTAAAATTAAGAAAGATAGGTTAAAATTATAAACTCGACTTTACGTCATGTTTTAATTCAGCTAAGCCATTCTGCCTTTATTCCATTTCTTATTGTTAATGGTTTTTTATTGCTGTTTGGATATTCGGGTTTGTAGTGTGTTATTTCCATTGCTACTACTGGTACTTCTATTTCGAAATTGTTTAGAACTTGTGGGTGTATTTCACCTATTATTCCTATTGTTTCATTGTTAACTATTATGGCTGCTGTTCTACCAGTTATGAAGGATGGATGCTCTCTTCTCTCCAACTTTATGTTTAATCCTAAGTCTAGTGTGAATGCTTGTAGTACTCCTTGGATTTCAGCGAAGGTTGTCTTTGCTGATGCTATTGCTATTGCTGTATTTCTTAAGGTTATTACTTCCTCTCCGTGTGGTATGGCTACATAGCCTATTTCAAATATTTTTTGTGGATAGCTTACATGTTTGTTTAGTGATAGGAATTTCATTAGGTGTGGAAGTATCCATCTTCTATAAACGTTTAATTCTGATGTTATTGGGTTTTCAATTTCTACTAGTTTCATTTCTTTTATGTTCATTTGTTTTGTTTGGAGTTTGCTGCTTGATAGGGTGAATGTTAAGATTTCTTGGAATCCTAGGCCTATTAGGGATTGCCTTATTTTTGCTTCAATGATCTCCATTTTTGATGGCTTTCCGACTGTCACTATGCTGGGTATTTCTGGGGTTAATTTATCATATCCATATGCTATTGCTACATCTTCTATTACGTCAACTTTGTGTAGGACGTCTACTCTGTAGGGTGGTATTAGAATTTCAATTTCTTCATTGTTAATTATGTCTGTAACGCCATATCTCATTTTTTCTAGTAACTTGGCTATTTGATTGGCATTTATCTTAATTCCTATTAGGTTTAATATTTCCTTTATCTTTAACTTCATTTTTCTTGGCATTAGGTTTGGTGTTACTTCTACTTTGTTTTCATCAACGTATTCTATGTTTACTGTTTCTATTTCTCCTCCTCTGTCTATTAGGTTGAATATTATTATGTTTAGTGTTTGATTTACTGCTTTACTGTCAATTCCAGTTAGCTCTATGAATAGGTTTTCTGTATTTTCTGTTACTCTTGTTCTTTCACTATTTATTATTGGTGGGAAACTGAATACTCCTTTTTCATCTATATATACTGGGTATCCCTCTTGGACTAGGTGTTTGTATTCTATTCCCTTTGGATGATTTATTAACACTTCTTCCAGCGTCATTGGTATTGGCATGTCGAGTGGTATAATTTCTGTGGTTGCATCTGCTTCTGTGTATATTATTGGTGGTTTGATTGCGTTTAGGTCGTGGAATCCTATGGCTACTTTTCTTCGATTTCTTCCTATGGTTAGGTGGAGTGCTTCCTGCATTCGCATTAGACTTCTAACTGCTCTGTCGTCTAGATCTAGATTTCTAACTATTGCGCATGCTATGTATGGTCTGACTTTTGCATTAACCACTTTTACTGTTAAGTTTGATTTTTTAAGTTGAATTGTTGATGCTTTGTGTAGTCCTGTTTCGATTTCAAAGTATCCCTTTAATGCTCTTGCTAGTCCTTCAACACTTAGTAGGTCTGGTCTATCTGGTTCTAGTTCTACTGTTATTTCATCTTCCGTTATTTCCTTTACTTCTCCTTTAAATTGTGTTATCGCATTTATAATGCTGTTTAGATCTGCTATTTTCGTCATTTGCATCAGTTCTTTTAGGTCTATGGTGAGGGTTGGCATTTTACCACCTCCATATTGAGGGTATAGGTTTATTTCTAAGCCAGTTTAAGTCATGTGTTAATAGCATTCTGATGTCTTCTATGTCTAATGCAACCATGGCAAGTCTATCTATGCCTAGTCCCCATGCTAGTACTGGAACTTTTATTCCTAGTGGTAGTACTACTTCTGGTCTAAAGATTCCTCCTGGTAGTGCTTCCATCCATCCTAGCTTTGGATGCTTTATGTAGCCTACTACACTTGGCTCGGTGAAGGGGAAGAAGGCTGGCTGGAATTTAACCTCTTTTATTCCAAAGGCTTCAGCTATTGTTTTAATGAATCCTATTAGGTGTCTGAGGTTTACGCTTTCTCCAACAACTATTCCTTCACATTGATTGAATTCTGGTAGGTGCGTGGAGTCTATTTTGTCCGGTCTATAGTTTTTGTCTATTGTGAACATTTTCTTTGGTAGGTCTTTCTCTGTTAATGTTGATAGATATCTTGCGGAGACTGCGGTTGTTTGACTTCTTAATATTAGTCTTAATGCTAGCTTTGGATCCCAGTGTCCCCATCCAGTTGAGCTGGTTATCCATCCATTTTCATGTGTTTTCTTTACGTTGTTCCAGATTTCCTCTTTAGCGACTTGTCTAATTTTTAAGTCTTTTATGTAGAATATGTCATGGATTCCTCTAGCTGGATGATCTGATGGCATGAATAATGCGTCACAATTCCAAAAGTTTACTTCTATTGGGGGACTTGATACTTCTTCAAATCCTAAACCTATTAGTAGTTCTCTTATTTCGTCAATTATTTCTCTATATGGATGCTTTCTTCCCCTTATTGGTGTTGCAACTGGTACATGAATGTTGTAGGGTCTCAGAAACACTTTTTTCCATTTACCTGTAATTATTAACTCTCTAGTTAATTCACTTACTTCTTCTTCTGGCTTAATTTCCTTGGCTATTTTTTCTCCTTCATCTGTTAGTTTTACTCGCATAATCTTTGTTTTTAATTCTCTTAGTATGTCTCCTCTACCTTTAAGTTCTTTGATTATTCTTAAGTCTTCTTCTGATAATTTCTCTTTATTTTTTATCTTCATGAGAACTTGCATTGGCTTATAGGTTTCATCTAAGGCTTTTAATCCTTTTTCTGTTAGGATTAATGTTATTTTTCCTTCTTTTCTTACTATTCTAACCCATTTCCTTTTTAATGCCCAGCTGACACCATATTTTAATTCATCTTCTTCTAGCTTTATTTTGCTTAGTTCTACTTGCCCTCCCGCCTTTTTTAGCTTGTGTATTAGTCGGATTTCAGGGAAGCATTTTTCTAGATATTTTTCTCCTTCTCTTCCAATTTGATATTTTGTTTGTATTAGTTCTTCTAGTTCTACAAATCTCCTATTTTTTAGCATTTGAGAGGCCCAAACAACCGTATCAACGCTTATTCCTAGCTTTTTGGCAATTTTCTTTACGCTTTGCTTTCTCTTTGATAGTACAGTTAATACGAGCTTTTCTTTAGGATGTAATTCTGATATTATTGCTTCTAGGAGTTTTTTGGAAATTGGCGCTTCATCACCATCCCCAACTTAGCTTAAATTAGATTTTATTCAGTTAAATCTTTTACGCTTTTAAGTATTACATTTAACTTGTTGTTCCGGAACCTTTAAGTGTTACTTTCTATTTTAAGGATGTGGTATTAATGGTGGATGAAGAATCCTTCAGACTTATTGGAGCTTGTGTATATATATTGTGCTACTTGTAATATTTATCAAAGCTATTTTTCCTCTGAACTTTTAGAGAATTCTTGGAGTAAAGTTATGACGATGCTAGGAGGAATGCTTTAAGGCAAAGGGAAATTGGTTTGAAGCAATAGTTAGAAGAAATGTAAAATAAGCATTGAGTTAAAATTTAAAATTTTCTAGAATAAGTTTTCTTTACACTTCATGAAGTAATCATAGCGTTTTTATTTGCATAAGTAATATTTGATTGGTGGGAGATGGAAGTGGCTTCTTTTAATGATTATTTATTAAACGTTAATGTTCGTGAGTTTTTGGAAGAGCTGAATTATTCCTATTTGGAAATGATTATGAATCAAATTAAGCATTTTTCTGAAAGGGAAGCTGAGAGACGTGATCAGATTGTTTTGAATTATTTTGGTGAGGATGGTGTGAAGCGTATTGTAGCGGCTATAGTGGAGTATCTATTTAAACCACCTAGATTATCGAGTTATTCGAAGATTTTGGATGTTGGCGCTGGTTCTGGCTTCTTTACAGTTAGAATTGTTGATGAAGTTTATCGTCGCTTACCCCATGCTTCTTTTTATGCAATGGATATTACTCCTGCAATGCTACGTGTCTTGATGAAGAAGTCTGAGAATATTATACCCTTTATAGGTGTTGCTGAAAATATTTCTAAAAGTATTGAGTTTTCAAGTAAATATGTTAGTCTTCCAAGGAAGTTTGATGCTATTTTCTCGATTCTTACTTTACATCATTGTTTAGATGTTGAGAGGGTTTTTGAAAGTTTTAGTGGTGTTCTTACAGATCGTGGGAAGGTGATAATTGTTGATTTATGTGAACATTCATTTGTGGAGTTTAGAGAGGAGATGGGTGATATACATCTTGGCTTTAATTTATCTTTTATCAGAGGATGTGCAGAGAAATATTTCTCTCATGTTTGTATTGAAAAGTTGCCTGGAATATGCTGTGAATGTTCTGGTAGGTCTGCTCAGCTTTTCATAATGTATTTGTATTAAATTGAACTTTAACTGTAAATTTAGTTACTTCTTTTTAATACTTCCTTGAGTAGAAGTGTATATAGTGGTTTTTCATTTTTCACATGTATTTCAATTTTCTTAGTTAGTTCTTCTATTAGTTTTGCACTTAAACTAATTTTTCCCATAGTCAAATTCTCTCTTATGATTCTATATTTTTCCATCATTTCTTTATGATCGCTTTCTAATTCTTTTGTAAGATCCTTTTTTGACCATTGTTTTTCAGCTATTGGAAATAGATTTTCTTCTTCCTTTTGTATATGAGGTATGAATGCTTCTAAGAAGAAGTCTAGGAACTTCTTCATTCCCCTTAAGATGTTTTTCTTCATTAATTCACTTAATTCTTTAATTCTTTTAGGGAATGTTTCTTGTTTATAGGTAAGTTCCTTTAAGGCTTCTGAGATTTTTTGTCATGATGAGTTGTCGTGAATTATTTCCCTATAACTAATTTATCTAACGTTTTCCTAATAAATAAATTGTTAGTTATTCTTAAAGACTTAATGTTTTAATTTGAATTTAATTGGAAATTTTTAAATACTTTTATTAATACTATTTTTAATTAGCGTTTTGTAAGAAGGATGAAGTATGCTGTTTGGCCCTAAAGTTAAATTAAATTTGGAGACTGATAGGGATTCTTACTTTCCTGGTGATTATATTAATGCTCAATTGAACATTGAGACTAATAAGAAATTTAGCTTTAAGGAATTGAGGCTTGAGCTGTTGTGTCAGTCTGATTTGAAGTGGGATGTTGTAAGAGAATATTCACTTTATTCTCAACCTTCTGAGGATGAAGATCCTAGAGAAATGGTTGCAGAGTCATCTACATTTAAACTCATGGGGTTGAAGGAGAAAATTAGAGGTGAAGGTGAATTTTTAAAGCCTGGTATGAAGCTTTCTGGCGGTATTAAAGTTCCACTAGACGCTCCACCAACCTTTTATGGTGGCCGAATTAGAACTACATGGCTTCTCAAGGCTGTTATAGATAGAAAGATGAGGAGGGATATAGTAGCTAAAAAGCAGATAACTGTTTTATCTGAAATATCTGGCGAAAAATTTTATGGAGAGGTTTTCAAACCCATTGATAGGGAATATTTTTCTGGATATGTGAAATTGCCAAGAAAAATCTTCACTTCCGGTGAAATACTGAAAGGCGAAGTAGAAATAACCTCCACTAAGAATTTTGAGGTAGATGAGTTGAGAGTTAACATGCTCAATTGGATTGAGCTCAATCCAGAAGAAATTCTATCAGTACCAATTTCAAGTTCCTTAGATTTCAGAGGTTCAGAAACTTATTCTTCTCCTGTTAAAGTGTTAAGAAGTAATTTTAAATTGATTGAAGGTTTAAAATTTACTTTTCCATTTAGCTATAAAGTTCCAAGTGTTCATAGGCCAAGCTGTAAAACTAGATATTACCAGTCAGAATGGTCCTTAAATATAAACTTCATCAAGGGGAGACTGCCTATCTTAGCTTTGAGAATTCCTGTTGAAGTTGTAGATCGAAGAGGATAGTCCAAGGATATTCCAGTAAAATCTAAAGTACCCTTAATTTTTTGTGTTGTCTAGAAAAGTAGAAATGTACAGAGACATGCTTAATTAGTTTTGAACTAATTGGGAGTCTACTCTTATTTTAATGGTGCGGGGGGTGGGATTTGAACCCACGAAGGCCTTCGCCAGCGGATCTTGAGTCCGCCGCCTTTAACCTGGCTCGGCAACCCCCGCTCTATGATTGATTAATGCTCACCTAATAAATAAAAGTTAATGTTATACAAGTAATTATTATTTTATGGTGATTTTGTGATTAAGATTGGTTGTTGTGGTTGGGCTGTTAAGGGTGGTAAGGAAGCTTACTTTAAGGTTTTTAATTTAATTGAACTTCAGAGCACTTTTTATAAGTTACCTAGGGTTTCTACTGCCGAGAAGTGGAGGAGGATTGCTCCTGATGGTTTTGAGTTTACCTTGAAGGCTTGGCAGGTTATTACTCATCCTCCCAGTAGTCCCACTTGGAGAAGAGCTGGAATTAAGGTTGAGCCTGGCTTAGAGGATAAGTATGGTTTTCTTAGACCTACTAGGGAGAATTTTGAGGCTTGGAATAAAACTCTTGAGATTTGTCGTGTACTTGGAGCTAAGATTTGTGTTTTTCAAACTCCTCCCTCCTTCGGCTTTTCTCATGATAATGTTAGGAATGTGAGGGAGTTCTTTTCCAGTATTGATCGTGGTGGATTGGAGATTGGATGGGAGCCTAGGGGGACTTGGCTTAAGCATTTAGATGTAGTTAGGGATCTTTGTGTCTCACTTAATCTAATTCATGTTGTTGATGTTTTTAGACGTGAGCCTGTTTCAAGTAATCCTATTTGCTATATTCGTTTGCATGGTATTGGTAGAGGTGAGGTTAATTATCGCTATAAGTACACTGATGAGGATCTCAATGTTCTATTTGGAAAGGTTAGGGATTTGATTGAGAGAGGTTATGGGATGATTTATGTCTTGTTTAACAATGTTTTTATGGCTGATGATGCCTTGAGGTTTAAGCAGTTGATTTCAAGTTCATTGTCCTAGTATTTTTGATATGTTTTCTTTGAATGGTGGATATATTACTTCTTTCTCAGTTATTATTGCTGTTATTAATTCTGGTGGCGTCATATCAAATGCATAGTTTACTACTTCTATGTCTTCTGGAGCTATTTTGCATCCACATATCTCTGTTACCTCTCTTGGGCTTCGCATTTCGATTTTTACTTGTTCTCTTGTAGCTTTTAGGTCGAAGGTTGATTTTGGTGCTGCTACATAGAATGGTATTTTATGGTTTTTTGCTAGTATAGCTATTGTATAGGTGCCTATTTTATTGTAGGTTGTTCCGTCACTCAGTATTCTGTCTGCTCCAACTATTACTTTGTTTATTTTTCCTTTTTGCATTAGTAGTCCTATTGAGTTGTCTGTTACTAGTGTTACTGGTATTCCATCTGCTTTTAATTCGAAGGTTGTTAGTCTTGCTCCTTGAAGTTTAGGTCTTGTTTCTGGTGCTATTACTCTTATTTTTTTCCCTTGTTTCCATGCTGATCTTATTACTCCTAGGGCTGTTCCATAGTATACGCATGCTAGTGAGCCTGCATTGCAGTAGGTTAGTATTGTGTCTCCATCTTCAATTAGTTTTGCTCCATTTTCACCTATTTTCATGTTGATTTGCTCGTCTTCTCTAAGTATTTTTACTGCTTCATCGATTACTGCCTTTATAATCTGATTTATGTTTCCCTTAGTTTTCCTTGCTATGTTCATTATTCTTTCAGTTGCCCAGAATAGATTTCTAGCTGTTGGCCTTGTATTCTTGATCATATTAGCTGTTTTCAATAGTTCACTTATTAGTTCTTTAGTGTTTTTGGCTTTTGTATGGTATGCTGTTAATGCTAGTGCTAGTGCTGCAGCAGCACCTATAGCAGGTGCTCCTCTTATTTCCATTGTTTTTATTGCTTTTGCAATTCTTTCTGGTTTTTCTGTTTCTATGAATTCTAGTTTTTGGGGTAGTAGTTGTTGATTGATTAAGATGACTTTTCCGTTTTTCCATTCAATTGTTTTGGGGAGCATTTTTTGCCTCCAATACTTCTTTTAGTATGTTTACTATTATGTCTATGGATTTTTCTACTTCTGGTGTAAGTTCTTCTCCGAAGTCTATGTTTTTTGGTTGTATTCCTATTATTATTACTTTGGCGCCTATAACTTCTTCTATGTAGCTTATGAGAATGTGTGGTGATGGTTTATGTGTTGAAATTGTTGGATAGTCTAGAAGGTTTTCCTTTGCTTGTATTGATATATATCCTGCTGGTTTTCTCATGTCAATTGCATCGATTAATATTACGTGTGTAGGTTTGATTTTTTCAACCATGCCTAGGAAGTTTTCTGGTGTTTCTCCGCATTTGATTATTTTTAGTTTCTCGTTTTGAATTTTTAGTAGGCTGAGTTTTTCAGCTACTATTACTCCTGCTGCATCATCTTTTCTTAATTTGTTTCCAATTCCCATAATCACTATTTTTTCTGCATTTTTTAATTGTTCATTTAATTGTTCCTTCATATCAATGGATAAGTATCTTTAAAGGAATATATAATGATGTGTTAAGTTACATTTATTGGAGGTTGTCGGTTTGGGTGAAGCGTCTTTTAGGGGGTTTATAAGGGATTCAAGTGTTGTGATTATGGGTGAAGATGCAAATAGGCTTTGGGGTTCAGGTTATTATGGAGAGCTTAGAGATGATTGTTTAGTTTTAGCTTCCTTTGAAGCCTTATACTTGGTTGAGAGGGGTCGTTTAGCTGTTTATGATGATGGTAATCGTTTTAGTTTTAAGGAGCTTTTAAATTATTTTTTGAGGAGGGATCCTGATATTTGGATTAAATATTTAATTTACTCTGATTTGAGGCGTAGGGGATATGTTGTTAAGCCTGGTTTTGGTGGGAGGATCTCCTTTAGAGTCTATAGGCGTGGTGCTATTGTTGGAAAGGAGCCTGCTAAGTATCTTGTTTATGGTTCTGTTGAGGGTAAGCCTATTGAACTTGAAGTTTTATCTGAAATGGTTAGGGAGGCTAGAAGTGCTAGGAAGGATTTAATTTTAGCTATTGTTGATCGTCAGGGTGAGGTAACCTATTATGATGTAACTCAAGTTAACCTTTAGGTGATTAAATGTCCAATAGGTTTTCAGCCTTTCTAATTATTATTCGTCCAGTTAATTCGATTATGATGGGTTTGGGTGTTGTTTTAAGTGAGATCATTGCTTTTCAGGGTATTCCTAGTCTTCATTTATTGTTTTTTGGTTTTTTGACTGCCTTTTGTCTGACAGCTTCTTCTATGGTTTTGAATGATTATTTCGATTTTGAGGTTGACTTGGTTAATGCACCTTGGCGTCCTCTTCCAAGTGGTTTGATTAAGAAGAGTGAAGCTATAGTTTACTTTGTTGCTTTGACTTTTATAGGTATTTTTTCTTCTTTGCTTATTAGTTTTGAGTGTTTTCTTTTAGCTTGCTTTGCAATCTTTATTTCTTCATTTTATAATGCTCGGGGTAAGAGGTATGGTTTACTTGGTAATTTTATGGTTAGTTTTTGTGTGGCTTTGCCTTTTCTTTTTGGTTCTATAGCTATTAGATCATATGGTTCATTATTGCTTCAAGTTTTTTCTTTAGCTGCTTTTCTGTCTAATACTGGGAGGGAGGTTGTGAAGGGAATTGTTGATGTTGAGGGTGATAAGGTTAGGGGTGTTAGGACTGTTGCTATGGTTTATGGTGGGAGATTTGCAAGTATTGTTGCTTTATTTTTCTTTATTGGAGCTATTTTAATTGGCTTTATACCTATATGGCTTGGAATTGTTTCATGGCTTTATTTTCCATTTTATTTTATGTCATGTATTGGTTTTCTTTTTGATTCATTTGTTTTATTTTGTGATCCTTCTCCTAATAAAGCTAAAACTATTAAGAGGCGTGTTTTAATTTATATGTTGTTGGCTATGCTTGCAGCTTTCCTAGGTGGTTTTCCTAAATTTGTGGTTTGGTGATTTAACGTGGTGAGAAAGTATAGGCGATTGCGGGGTATGCGTGATTTACTGCCTGAGGATGTTGCTAAGTTAAATTATGTTAAGGATGTGGTTAGGAAGCTGTTTAGGCTTTATGGTTATAAGGAAATTTTAACTCCTACTCTAGAGTTCTTCTCTTTGTTGGCTGCTAAGTCTGGGGAGGAGATTAGACAGAGAATGTATGTTTTCACTGATCTTGGAGGTAGGAAGGTTGCATTAAGACCTGAGATGACTGCTCCTGTTGCTCGATTTTATATTAACAATATGTCTAGTTATCCTAAGCCCTTACGTTTAGGGTATATTGTCAATTGTTTCAGGTATGATGAGCCTCAGTATGGTAGGTATAGGGAGTTTTGGCAGGGTGGTTTTGAGCTTATTGGTTCTAGTGAGCCTGAATCTGATGTTGAAATATTGGAGATAGCTGATTCTCTATTGAAACGTCTAGGTTTCCGTAATCATTACATTAAAGTTAATCATATTGGTGTGATGAGAGAGTTACTTAAATTTGAGGGAATTTCAAGTGATAATCAGAATCGAATATTTACTTTGCTTGATAAGGGTAGGTTAGTGGATGCTCTTAACTTGCTTAGAGAGTTTAGAGTTTCTGATAAATTTGTGGAGATTGCTAAGTCTCTTTTTGCATTGAAGGGCTTCAATTATAATGATTTTATAGGTAAGGTGGAGAAATTACTAGCTGACTATGAGGATGCACTAGTTGCTCTTGAGAATTTTAAGCAGATTCTCGAATTAACTGAGAAATGTGATTTAACTGGTAAGTTGCTTGTAGATTTTAGTTTTGCTAGAGGTTTAGAATACTATACGGGGATGATCTTTGAGGTTTATGCACCGCCAGTTAGAGTTGCCTTAGGTGGTGGTGGGAGATATGATAAGTTAATAGAGCTTTTTGGAGGTGAACCTACACCTGCTGTTGGCTATGCACCTGGACTTGATAGGATTGTACTTGCAATGAAGGAATTGAAGATCCCCTTCAACTATGAAAAGTATATTAGAGTTTTCGTGATTCCTGTTGATGAGAACGTTAAATCTGAGGCTGTTAAAATTGCTTATAGACTGAGGGAATTTGATATATCCGCTGAGTTAGAGATTTTAGGTAGAAGTTTGAAGAGGGCATTATCATATGCGAATAATATGAATTTTACTTATGCAATAATAGTTGGTGAAAGAGAGCTTTCTAGAGGAAAGATTGTGTTAAGAAATTTGGAGGAAAATATTCAATTTGAAGTAACTTTAGAAGAGGCTATTAAGCTGCTAAAGCAATAATATATTTGAGGGATTAGAAGATGCTATCTGAATCTGATGTTATTGAAATTTTCAGGAAGCTCAGATCTATGAGGGCGAGGGCATATTTTTTCTTTAAGGACTTTAAGTATATACTTGCAATGTCTGGTTTAATTCATGCATGTGATAAGGGTCTTAAAGCTGTTGAATGGCCTAAAGCTTTCGGTTCTAAGACTCCTAAGGAGGTTTTGAATTCTCTTCCTCTAGAGAAAATAGAGGTTTATAAGAGAAAGCAGATTGAGCCGAGAATTTTCTTTTCCTTAAAGAATTTTCTTGACTGGCTAGATAAAATGATTTAGTATAGTATTTTTCTTTGAGATGGAAAAATATTAAATTTAATTTTACACATGATTTCATGGGCCCGTAGCTCAGCTAGGATAGAGCAGCGGCCTCCTATAGACTTGGAGGTAGCCGTTGGTCGTGGGTTCGAATCCCACCGGGCCCGCCATACAATTTTCTTTTGAATGTTTTAAAGTTTGAAATGTTAATTTTCTAATGATGTTTTCATCAAACCTTAAATTTCCCTTTAGTAATAATTTTATTAGTCTAATTGTTAATGTGAGTGTGGCGATTGTATGGCTGGAATTGAAGTTAAGCCTACGAGAATGGAGTTACTTGCTTTTAAGCGTAGGTTGAAGTTGGCTAAACGTGGATTAGAGCTTTTACAGGAGAAGCAAGATGCTCTTATAATGGAGTTTTTCGCTGTAGTTCAAGACTATAAGGCTGTTAGAGAGGAGGTTGTCTCTGCTCTTAAGGATGCTTTCCTGGCTTTAGGTAGTGCTGAAATGGAGCTTGGTGCATTAAAGCTTGAGAGAATTGCTGCAGGGATACCTGAAGCAATTGAGGTTAGTATGAGAACTAGGAATATTATGGGTGTTTTGATTCCAGTTTTCAGTGCTAAGATTGAGAAGATTGAGAGGCCGTATAGCTTGATTGATACTTGTGCTAGTCTTGATGTTGCTGTGAGTAAGTTTAGTGATGCTCTTAGTAGGATTGTTAAATTAGCTGAGGTTAGCGCTACTTTAATTCGCCTCGCTGAAGAGGTTAGAAAGGTTAGGAGGAGAGTTAATGCTCTTGAATCTATGGTTATACCTAAGCTTGAAGAGGCAATTCGATATATTGAATTTTACCTATCTGAAAGGGAGCGGGAAGACATATTTAGGGTGAAGAGGATTAAGAAGAAGTTGGAGTTGAGAACGGCTAGAAGATAATTATTTTTTCATTGAGGTTAACATTAAAATTGCTTTAGCTAGATCTCCTTCTGATTGAATTAATGCTTTTCTTGCTTCTTCTATTGACACGCCTGCTTGTGCTGCTACTAGCTGTATATCTTCTTCTGGTATCTCTATTTTCTCTTCCTTTCTGGTTATTATTGGTTCTCCTATTACTTGGAATATTGTTTGACCGCTGACTTTCATTATTGAGACTGTTGGCTCTGGTATTTTTATGATCTCATTTCCTCTTATGATTAGTACTTCTTCTACGTTTGATAGTTCTTCTAATGCTAGTCCAAGTTTTTTCATAATTCTTCTCATTTCTCTTGGAGACATTCTCCGCATCATGTAATCGCCAACCTATATTTATACACTTTAATCCTTTATTCCTTTTCTTACCTTTACTGCTATTCCTGTTTTAAATGCAAGCATTTCCTCTCCATTTAAAATTGCTTTTCCTATAGCTAGTAGATTATCATTTTCATCTACTATGATTACTTCGCTTCCTGGCCTTATTTGTGGATCTGCGTTTATTATGTGTTTTGCAAATACGTTTCTTCCTTTCATTATGTATTCTGCTACTTCGTTTTTAACTATAACTCTTAGTCTTGGTTTTTCTGTTGCTTCTAATATTCTCTTGGCGCCTTCAATTGATAGAGCGAATAGGCCGTCTTTTGGCCTTTTCGTTGCAATTAGTTTTCCTTTGTAATATATCTCCTTTATTTTTCCTGTTCTCCTTGATTTCCTAAATTTTACTTCTTTTGGGAAAAGTTTTTCACCTATGCCTAAGCCAAATTGATAGTCTGCGATTCTTCTTAGTTTATAGAGGTCTGTTGATGGCATAGATTTCACTTTAAATGTATGCTGTTGGTGGAAATGGGGTTCTTTTTCCTCTTAAAATTTTATTTATGGCTTTTATGAAGTCTTTCATTGTTACTTTTTTATTTCTGTTTCTAATGGCGTTCATTCCTGCCTCTGTACATATTGCCTTTATATCTGCTCCACTTGCGCCAATCGTCATTTTAGCTAGTGTTTCGAGTGAAATGTCCCTTGAGAGTTTCATTTTTCTAGTGTGTACTTTGAATATTTCTAGTCTTGCTTCTTCATCTGGCATTGGAACCTCTATTATTCTATCGAATCTTCCTGGTCTTAGTAGGGCTGGATCTAATAGGTCTATTCTGTTGGTTGCTGCTATTATTTTAACGTTCCCTCTAGGGTTGAAGCCATCTAATTCACTTAATAGCTGTGCCATTGTTCTTTGTACTTCTCTTTCGCCACTTGTTGATAGACCTGATCTTCGCCCTCCAATTGCATCTATTTCATCGATGAAGACTATGCTTGGTGCTTTTCTTCTTGCTAGTGCGAATAATTCTCTTACCATTCTTGCTCCTTCTCCAATATATTTTTTGACTAGTTCTGATGCTACTACTTTGATGAAGGTAGCTTTTGTTTCATTTGCCACTGCCTTTGCTAGTAGTGTTTTTCCACATCCAGGTGGACCATATAATAGTACTCCTTTAGGTGGGTCAATTCCTATTTCTTCAAATAATTCTGGTTTTAGTAGTGGTAGTTCTACTGTTTCTCTTATTTCTCTTATTTGTTGTTTTAGTCCGCCAATATCCTTGTATGAAATGGTTGGTTTTTCAATTACTTCCATTCCTCTTATATATGGATCTTCAAGTTGTGGTAATATTTCCACTATAGCAAAGGTTCTTTGGTTTAATGCTACTCTAGTATTTGGATATAGTTTGCTTTTATCAATGTCATTGGATATTTGAACTATTAAGTTTGGTCCAGTAGTGCTCTTAACTATTGCTCTATCATCTCCTAATACTTCAATTACATATGCTTCGATTAGTGGTGGTGTTAACAGTTTCCTTATTTTATCTCTAAGCATTTCTATTTCCTGTATTAGCCTTTCTCTTTCCTCGTTAAGTGCTTGAAACTCTATTTCTAGATCTCTAATCCTCTGCTCTAGATATCTAGTATAATCTCCAAGGTCTCTAAATAATATGGCATCTCCAGTTTCTGATGGTGCTGGCATCATCGTCCCCCATTATTTACCATGACATAAATTGTTTTGGTGTATAATTAAAATTTCTACATTAAGCGTAAATTGTATAAGTTTAATTGTTAATTTTTTCTTGGTGTTTAATTTTGAGTTGTGAACTATGTGGGAGGCCTATTCGGGGGAAGGCACATAGGGTTATGATTGCTGGTGCAATATTGTCTGTTTGTTCTGCTTGTTCTAAGTTTGGTGTTCCTGTTAAGAGGCCGGTTAAACCCTTTAGGGATGCTAAGAGTACTATTGTGAAGAGGAGGTATAGCGTTCGAAGAGCTAGTTCCAGGTTTGAAGATGAATTTGAAGTTGTGGAGGACTTTTCAAGGAGGATTAGGGAGGCTAGAGAGGCTCTAGGTTGGACTAAGGAGATTTTAGCTGAAAGAGTTAAGGAGAAGTTTTCGGTTATCCGTAGAATTGAAGCTGGAGAAATGGTTCCTACTCTAGATTTAGCTAGGAAGCTTGAGCGTATCTTGAAGATAAAGTTGCTGGAGCGTGTTCCTGAATATTCTCCTCCTATCACTAGTGAAAAGTCTAGTGAATTAACCCTTGGAGATATAGCTGAGATTAAATTTAGGAAGAAGCGTTAGCTAATTTGCTGTTTTATTTGTTTTTTCACTTCTTCTAGGAGTTTTTGTAGGTTTGTTTTTCTTTTTGCACTTATAGCTATTATGGGTTGATATGGAAATATTTCTTTTACAATACTTGCTTTCCTACCTATTTCTTCCCAGTTTATTAGGTCTATTTTATTGAGGCATATGATTAAGGGTGTGGCTGGGGCAACTCTTCTTAATATTTCATCTGATGCTTCGACTTTTCTTTTTATGTTTTCATTACTTTCACTTACATCTATTACTAGTATTATGAGATCTGCGAGTGATAGTTCATGTAGTGTGGCGTAGAATGCCTCTAATATTAATGGATGCATGTCTTCTATGAATCCAATTGAGTCTACTAGTATGAAGTATTCTTTTTTCCCAATGTTTACTCTTCTACCATAAGTTGCTAGGGTGGTGAATGGTCCTAGTCCTACATCCTTTTTTTCCTTTGTTAGTTTATTGAATAATTCAGTTTTACCTGCTTGAGTATATCCTGTCAGGATTACCACTGGTACTCCCAGTTCATGTCTTCTTACCATTAGCATTTTACTTTTAAATCTTACTTTTTCCAGCTTTTTTTCTAGGATGGCTATTCTTTTTCTAACATGGCTTTCATATACTTTGTGTAGGTATTCTCCTAAGGCTCCCCATCCTACTTGTTCTCCGTATAGATTTCTGAATCTTACATATTCCCTTGTCCATGGAAGCGTATAGTATAGGCGGGCTAATTCTATTTGGAGTTTTGCTTCAGCTGTTCTCGCTCTTTCCTCGAATATTTCTAGGACTAATAGATTTCTATCTATTACATTTATTTGCCATCCTAATTCTCTTCTCAACCTGAATGCTTGACTTGCCTTTAATGTGTTTGAGAAGATTACTGTTTCTGCCCCTGTTTTTTCTACAACTTCCTTTAATTCCTGTACTTTTCCTCTTCCAATATAGAAGGCTGGATCTGGTGCCCTTCTTTTTTGAATAATTTTTCCAACAACCTTGTATCCTCTACTTTGGGCTAATTCCTCTAGTTCTTTTAATTTAGATTTATATCCGCTTGTAATGCATTCTACTAGTACTGCTTTCATCTTCACATTTCAATTGAAATCTTTAAATTAAAATTTTGTGTGGTTTATATTATGAAGAAATGGTCATACAAGATTTATGTTTTACGTATTGGCCATAGACTTGAACGTGACAAACGTGTTACTACGCATGTGGGATTGGTGGCTAGGGCTTTTGGTGCAGATGGAATATTTATTGATTCTGATGATAAACATGTATTTAACTCGTTAATTAAAGTAGTTGAATTGTGGGGTGGTCCATTTACCATTAAAATTGGTGTTGATCCTCTAAGATTAGTTAAGGAGTGGAAGGAGAATGATGGAGAAGTAGTTCATTTAACTATGTATGGTCTTAATTTGCCTAGTGTAATTGATGAAATTAAAGCTTCTAAGAGAGATAAGCTGATAATTGTTGGAGCAAAGAAGGTTCCTAAGATATACTATCTACTAGCAGACTGGAACATTGCAATTGGTAATCAACCTCACTCTGAGATAGCTGCTCTAGCTATCTTCCTTGAAAAATTAACTGATGGATGGGTTTTTAATTCCATCTTTCATAACGCTAAACTTAAGGTTATTCCCTGCACTAGAGGAAAGAGGGTTATAAAACTTTAATTAAGTCAAAGAGTTTAAATTCATATAAAACAATAAATTAAGTAGCATCAGTCAATAATGTTGGAGTGATCCAAGTAAATGTTATATGAATATTATGAAGAATTCGAAATAGACGAAAGTTTCATTGCAGTTATCCGGGAAATCGGCGGGGAAGATGCTGTTTCAATTGCAGTTTTACTAGCTGAAAATCCAGAAATGACTGATGAAGCAATAGCTGAAAAAACAGGAATAAAATTAAATAATGTAAGAAAAATACTTTACACCCTATTTGACAATCAACTAGTCTCCTATAGAAGGATTAGGGATAGATCTTCAGGCTGGTTTGTCTATCTTTGGAGATTAAATAGAGACAATATTGAATCACTTGTAAACTTGAAGAAGCAACTTGTACTAGAAAAATTAAGACAAAGACTTGAATATGAAAGAAACCACATGTTTTTCTACTGTCCAGATGATGGTGTAAGAATGACCTTCGAAGAAGCAGTAGAATACTCCTTTAAATGCCCAATCTGCAATAAACCATTACAACCACACGACAACACCACAATAATAGATTTCCTTGAAGAACGTGTCAAAAAGCTAGAAGAAGATTTATCTAAGTCTAAGGGATAAGCTATAATTGCCATAGACATTACCTTCCTAGAAGTAGGTGGGCGGGTGGTCTAGCTGGTTAGGATGCCGCCCTTACACGGCGGTGATCGTGGGTTCAAATCCCACCCCGCCCATATTTCATCTTCAAATTGAAGATAAAAATCCATGATATTTAAGGTGCCAAGTGGATACAATTTTATAGTTGATTTCAATTTTACACATCAAATTGTATAATCACTTCCATAAATAAGAAGGCAATGACTTAGTAATTAAGTAGCTCTTATTCAAGCTAAGTTAATCAAATTTAAGTAGATTACCTACCAAAATTTCAATAAATCCTATCTAAAACTATCAAAAATTGAAGTTATTGTTCTTGAAAATCGATATATTTCAAAATAAACAAAACTCAAGCAAATAAATATATTTCAATGAAAGTTAAAAAAATAAAAATTTAAATACAAGCCATGATATACTTATTTTAGGAGTGGTCTGAAAATATGAATAAAAAATTGCCTTTGACAATAATAGCGATATTTCTAATCCTAAACACACAACCCTACCTTGCAACAGCCGCAGAATGGACAGTAAACTCAGACTTCAACAACAATGGAGAAAAATGGGTAGCAAGAACATGGGTATGGGATATATTTGACATCTACTATTATGAGTCTCCCTCACCAGGTCAACAAGAAGGTGTAGATTTTGCCGAATTTATAGTGATAAACAATGATTGGATGGCATATTTACAAGCTGACTATGATTATAAAGTTGGAGAACCTCCCTTTGGCTATTATAGAACTGTTTGTGCTGGTGTTACCCAAGGTTGGGTTTGGGGTGAAGAAAAGAAACCAGATGGAATAGTTCAGCCAGATCCATTGCCAATTACACCGGAACTATCAAGTTTAATGATGTATACCGATATTTATGAAAAGTGGGGGTGGAGTTTAAGTTGGGAATATGGTGTACTCACAGATGTATGGTTTAAGGCCTATGATGTTGTTAAAGAAGTAGATGGAACTTATTATTACTATCCAGAAACAGTATTTGGAATAGATTTCTATTATGATATTGGAGGCCGCATATATCCATCAGATGGTTCAGTATACGATCGTCTTCCAGTAGCTTTCATATACATTAAATATAATTTAGGATCGGGTTTACGTGTAAATGACATTCTCGCAACAATGATAGAAGCATCACAAACTTCACCAAACTATGGAATATACTTCTCCCACTGGAACTGCAAACTATATCAAGTAGAAGCCCTAGTCGAAGAAGCAGGAGGATACGCTACAGCCAAATACAAATATTTGAGAATTGAGTATACATATTCATCTTCCTCAAGCAATGATTACCCAACACTACTAGTTTTAAGTGAAAATGGATGGAAAAACGAAGACCCAATACTAATTTGCACTAACAAGGACGTCTATGACATACATATAATCAAAACGTTCCCAATCGAATATAATGGAACTTATAGATTAATACTAAAGGGAGCTAAACAACATACGATACAAATTGATGAAATCTTCCTAATAGCAATCAATTCTACCACAAATAAAGGATTCAAACTACCATTAATAAAAGCAATTCACTCATCAAAAGGAAACATAGAAAAACAAGTAAAATCAAGAGACAAAATATACATAGAAATAAAACCAAATGAAAACTTAAAACTACAATTCAAAGCACTAAATACAAGCAGAGGACAATGGAAACTCATAATTATAATAAAAGGAAGAGTAAAATAACTATAATTTTCTTTTTTAATTGGAGGCTTAAATTTGAATGATAGTTTTGAATCTGAGATTCATACTCCAAAAG